>VGZX01000024.1 GCA_016872415.1 SAR202 cluster bacterium
CGATGGCGGGCTTGGCCTCCTGATAGAGCTTGGCGAAGGCCGCGGAGAGGTCGTCGAGCGTCGTGGCAGAGTCATCCCCGTCGAGCGCCGCCAGTTCCTGGTTGAGGGCCGCCAACCCCTCCTTGATGCGATCCCACGCCACGAGCGCAATGCGCTGCACGGCGTCGGCCAGGTGTTCCACATGCGGAGCGATTGCCGCCCAGCCGAGCGAGAGCAGCTTGCCGAGCTGTTCCACGCCATCTTTGAGCTTGTCCCACGCCAATGCGACCAGCGCTGCCAGCGCGTCGGCCACGGCGGCGATGTAGGGCGCCACCGTGGACCAGGCGAGGCCCACAAACCGGGCAAGCGGGGCAACGACATTATCGACGAGCAAGGTGCCTGCCTTGCCCGCCATGTCAACCAGCGTCGGAATCCACTCACCCGCTACCGTTAGGGCTGGCACCATCACCCGGAGCAGGGCGTCGGATACGGCGAGAATCGCAGGCTGCAGGGCCACCGAGAGCTGGTCTTTCAGGTCGGCCACGCGGGCCTTGAGCTCGCCCTGCTTTCGAGCTGCGGAGTCCGAGCCCTTTGCGAAGGCCTCCTGCGCGTCGCTCGATTTTGCGAAAATGAGCTCCATCGTCGCCATGGCCTTGGCCTGTTCGAGGGCTGCGCCGGTGAGCTTATGCTGGTTTTTGGCCAGGAGCGCCTGGGCGATGTCCGCCTCGCTGATGCTGACACCGAGCGCTTTGAGCCCGTCGCGCTCCCCCAGGTAGGCCTTGGTGAGGATCTCCGAGACTTCTGCCGCGCTCTTGGCGCCACCAGTCCACTCGCTCAGGGCTCCGGCGAGCTCGATCGTCCTCCTGCTCACGTCGAAGGCGGCGTCTCGCGTGAACCCCATCGGCACGAGCAGGTCCTGGAGCCCGGCCGCCAGATTGACGGTGGCGTTTTTGCTCAGGCCCAGCGCCTCGTTCCACTTGTCCGCCCAGGCGACCGCAGCGCCAAAGAGATCCTCGCCGAAGACCACCGCGGCCTTCTTCGCCTGCAGTTCGAGATCGCGCGCACGGCTGCTGATGTCCCCGATGAGGCTTGGCAAGCGCATCAGCCCCTGCGCGACCACGAAGCCGCCGGCGATCTTGGCAACCCCACCGAGGGCGCCGCCGAACTTGGAGAGCGGGGCCTGCTCCTTGGCTGCCGCGTGGCCCACGCCCTCGATGTCGGTGGCGGTGTCCTGGAGGACTTTCTTCGCCTCGTTGACGGCGCGGATCGCAAAACGGAGCTCGGCTGCACTGGCCATGTACGCAGCGTCGGGCGCACGGGGCGAGAGGGCTTCGAGGTAACTAGTTACCGGCTTCAGCGTCCGGCGCGGGCCTTCATGGCCTCGATGCGCGCCGCCTCGGCCTCGGCCTGGAGTACGATCAGTACGTCGTCGTAGGCGCGGGCGTCCAGCAGCAGCATCCGGTAGGACGCGTAGCCGCCCGCTCGGTCCATGACCGGGACCCACGCCAGCTCTGCCGGCAGGCGGCCGCCCTGGAGGCCGCTAACGTAGGTCCGCCTCAGTTTCCCCGCTGTTCGTCCGACCGCGGCGCCCAGAGGTCGTCGATGGCGGCCTTGAGGAGGTCGTAGTCCTCGGTGGACAGGCGCCGGATGTTCTCGGGGGTCAGGGGCGCCGGGAACGACCAGGCGACGAGCCCGACCTCGATCCCCGCGAACACGAGCCGGTCGTACATTTCGGCCGTGACCTCCACTTCGGCGAGCCCGCCAGCGCCCAGGCGGTGGCCTCCGAGGGCGAGCCCCTGCATGCGGGCCTCCTCGCCCTTCGTGATGCGCGAGCGCACGTCGGCCCACTCGCCGGGGGTGGTGAGGGCGACGCGCGTGGTCTCGGTCGGGTCGATGAGCGGCATGGTTGCTCCTACAGGTTCGCGACGGAGGCGAGGTCGCAGATGACGACGATGTCCGCGATCTTGGTGGCGGTGTCGTCGTAGACGCCCTCCAGCTCGAGCGTGACGAGGCGCTGGCCGTCGTCGTCGCTGAACTGGGGCGTGCCGATGATGCGGCAGCTGATGTCGTGGCGGACGCGGTAGTTCGAACTGCCCAGGGTGATGCCGTCGCTGTCGATGCGGATGTAGCGGCGCGTGCCCGCGCGCCAGTTGCCGAACTCTGTCGCGATGGTGGCGTTGAGCTCCGCGGTGACGCTGACCGTGAGCTGCAGGGGCGTGAGGCGGTGGCTCACAAAGTCCTGGTCGGTGCGGCCGTCGATCGTGTAGTCGGGCGCCGCGAAGGTCTGCACGTCGAGCTTCATCGAGCGCACGACGGAGGTGACCTGCGTGACGCCGATGCCGGCGTAGGTGGAGTCGATGTAGAGCTTGGCGAGCGGGGAGACGAGGATCTGGCGGTTCGGGTAGGGGGTGAGCGCGCCGGTGGGCGAGCCCGTCTGGCGGGCGCGGGCGAATCCGCGCATGCTCATCTTCGCCACCTGGTTGTACTCCCAGTCGATCGTGTAGCCGGTGATCATGCCGTAGCCGGCTTCGGCGTAGATGTGGTTTGTGGTGCCGTCGGACAAGGCGAACTCGACCGTCATCGTGTCGAGCGTGGCCTCGGAGGTGAGCTGGGGTGCCCATGTCCAGGTCTTGTCCGCGCCCGCGCCGGTGGGGGTGATGTTGCCCTTGATGCCGGTGAGCAGCGCCCACAGCAGCTCCTGGGGGCAGAGCTCGGTTTCGAATTCGAATTCGCACTCCTTCATGGTGAGCACGCCGTCGCCGCCGACGGTGGTGTTCACCCCCCGCGGGTAGCCGGAGTAGTAGCGATCCTGGGTCTCTTTGAGGACGCCGGCGCCGACGAGGCGGCGGGTGGCCGGGACGAGCGTGCCCTTGACGGCCTCGCGGCCGAGCTGGATGGTGTCGAACGGGGTGATGGCGACCGTACTGGCCATGGTTACTCCTCCTCATCGTTGGGGGCGGCGGCGCGCCGGTAGCACACCTCCCCGCCGGGCTTGGCCCGGTGCGCGAGCTTGGCCTTCGCCAGCGCCGCGTCGGGCTCGTCGTGGGCGGCCGCCGGCCAGCCTTCGGGCAGGGGCGGCGGGTTGGTCGTGGGGCCGACGTAGGCCAGCTGCATGACGCTCCTCCTCACGCGGTTCCGGCCGCGTACGTGACAGTCTCGGCGACGCTCAGCTCGATAGAGACGGTCGTGCCCCAGTAGAGGGGTCCGTCGTCGGCGCCGCCGTAGGGGATGATGCGGAAGCCACCCTCGCTCGGGAGGATGCGCGCATAGGTAACGTCGCCGCCCAGGGTGACCTCGCCAACCATCTTCGTGACGATGGCGTCGAACAGGGTGAGGGTGCGCTTGCCGGCGAGGCGCAGAACGGGGTCGCCGACGAACAGCTGGACGGCGGCGAGGAACGTGTAGCGGTGCATCCCACCGCCGCCGTGCTGCTCGTAGGACAGTCCACCAGCCCACGAGACGACGACGCACGGCAACACGGTCAGGCCGTCGGGGAGGCCGTTGGCGCCGTCGTCGCCTTGGCTGTAGGCGGCACGGATGCCCGCTACCTCGCGCAGGCGGTCGGCCAGGGTCGAGAGGACGAGCGCGGTGTTCATAGCGCGGGTGGCCCCGCCGCCGTGATGTCGGTCCACGTGTTCTGGATCGCCGACGTGATGCGCGCTCGGGCCCAACCCGCGACGGCGCCGGTCGCCTGGTCACCATCGATTACACCGACGTATGGCCGCGAGGCTTGCCCCGGGCGGTGGATGGTCTTGCGGCCGCCGACGAAGCGCTTGCCGGGCCGGGTGTAGCCGACCCAGTACCACTTGCGGCCGAACTCCATGCTGCGGGCGCCCGGGTGCGCCACCACTCCGAGCGTGTGGAACTGGCCCGCGCGGGAGCGGCGGACCCCGCGATCCTTGACGGTGCCTGCGATGCCGCCCGGCGCCCGGGTGCGGACCTCGGACGCGAACCGCTCGCCGACGTTTTCCATTGCCGATTTCAGCCGGGGCAGGTCGTCGGCCGCGAGAATTTTGAAAACCCGGCGCATCCGCTCAAACGATTTTTCGTCGATCTCTATCGAGATGGCGGCGCCGGCCGCCCTGGAGCGCGACGCTTTCGGCCGTCCGAGTGGGATGCCGGATCTCCACCGGCCCGCCGCCTCATCGAACATCCCCTCGGGGCCGGGGCCGGCCATCACGCCACCACCGGCGCGGTGAAGAACCGCTGGAGCTGGGCGATCTGGGCGTACTCCGTGGGGAGGCTGGCGCCGAAGTCCCCGCCGCCGATGGAGCCGCTGCCAGCCGTGCGCATATCCCGCAGGTAGCGGCTGGTGACCATCACGACGGCCTGCTCGACCTCCACGGGGTAGCGGCGGCGGCTGATGGCCTTCGCGCTGTGGGCGGCGGCGGTGGTTCCGTTCACCCCCCGGGTGACGGTGAGGGCGGTGCTGGAGACGGCGGACACGTACAGGTGCTCGGATTCTATCTTGATCGTCTCGCCGGCGGTGATGCGAGTGGTGGCGTCGGCGCTGGTAGTGATGGTGGGGGTGGAGGCGTCGGCGACGGTGCCCGTGATGGCGCTGCCGTTGGCAGTGGTGAGCGCGTCGAAGACCTCGCTCCACCCGAACCTGCCCACGACCTGGACGGCGGCGGGACCGGACGGCCAGGCGGAGATGAGGACGCTGTTGCCCCGGATGTCGATGCGCCGGTAGGGCTCACCGTCGGCGTTGTAGGGCCAGAGGCGGTAGTCGGAGGTGGTCAGCGCGAGCTCGTAGATGCCATCGTCGCCCTCATCGACCGCGAGGCTGGTGACGCTGATGAGGTCTCCGTCCCAGGAGGGCAGCCAGAGGCGCGTGCCGCCGGGGCCATCGAATACGCGGGTGGCGACCTGGGAGTAGAAGCGGCGCCCGGTGACGCGATCGAGGGCGCGGCTGGCGACCTCCAAGTAGTCCAGGAGGCGCTGGTCGTCAACGGTGTCGTCGACGATGAGCTGCCGCTTAAGCGTGAGTAGCGAGGCGTAGAGGTTCCCCACGAATAACAGGATGGGCCGCGTCTCCGAAGAGAGACGGCCCATGCCTGCCGGGGGGACGCCGGTTGCTAGCGTTCGTCCACGAGTACGTGGCCCACGACGGCGTTGGTGAGCGCATCGCTCTCGGCGATCGCGAGCTCAAGGTAGTCGGCAACGGGCCACGGGACGTGGGCGTCGGTGATCGCGGCGTTGGCGCTGTTTACGGGCGAGGCGACGGTGGCAAAGAACGCGTCGGTGACGCTGTTGCTCACGACCAGGAGGTTGTAGCTCGGGGCGGAGTTGCCCTTCGTCCGCAGGGTCGTGTCCGTGGTGGCGGGCGCGGAGGCGTGCCAGTTGAGGTAGACGCCGTGGACGAACCCGACGACGGGCCGCTCGGTTGCGCCAGTGCCGGTCGCTGCGCCGGCGGCGCCGGTCGTGGTGACCGTGATGGTGATAAGCTTCATAGCCATCAGCGCACCCTCCCACCGCGTGCACGGCGGTCTACCGTGCGCACTTCGGGTTCCGGATCGTCGGCCAGCGCAAACGAGCCGGGGGAGTCGCGCAGCAAAAACTCGCCAGTGGCGGTCGCTACGTCGATCTCCTGGCCGGGGCGGTACTCCACCTCCCCGTTGCGGTAGCGGCTGACGACGCGCAGCTTCACGCCTTGCCCCACGCGAGCCAGTCGGCAAAGGTAACGTCGCCTGCCATGGGTTGTACTCCTAACTATCCTGGCGATGGGGCGGGTCGAGGGGTGACCCGCCCCATCCGGCCGTTGGATGCGGGGTCTATCAGACCGTGATGTTGTAGATGCCGGCCGCGACACCGGTGCCGTGGCGGGTGAACGCCTGGCGCGTGTACAGCTCCAGCAAAAACTGGTCACGCCCCTGGACGCGGGCGAAGTAGGTCGAGAGGCCTGCGCGCTCGCCGCGGATGAACCCGCGACGGTTGAACAGGGTGATTTGGCCCTTCGTGTTGCTGCTTTCGACTTCGGCCGCCTTGCCGTCGGCCTCAGTCTTGGAGGCGTAGGCGGGGGCAAAGCAGCGGATGCCGAAGATGCGGCCGAGCTCGCCGGTGAGCACCGCGGCGCCGGGGCCGTACTTGTCCACCGTCGCAAAGGAGGCGTTGTTCTGGAGACTCAGGTACGTGGTCCAGTCCGTGACCAGCATGAGGTCATCGACGGCCGCGCCCCAGTTCGCGTTGTTGGTATCGTCGTCTACGTCGTCGCCCATCACCATGAGCTTGCCGCGAGCCCGCAGGATCTCGGTCAGGTCGATCGCGCCCGCCATGTCCTTGCCCTGGCCGGTCGCGTCCACCAGCCAGTAGTGACGGATGCCGTCAAAAGCGAGGTAGTGCTTCGTGTCCGCCGGGTCGGCGTCGTCGAGGTTGATGTTGCCGGTGGCCGCGTTGGTCGTGTCGCCGTTGTACATGGCGCTGGGCAAAAAGTAGGCCAGCGACTGCTGGAGCTTCTCGCGGATGAACGGGGTGAACTGGATGATGCTGTCCTGCTCCAGCTCGCCCGACCACATGGACTGGATCGTGAACTTCTTGGCCGTCAGCGTGGCCCGGGAGGAGGCGGTCTTGCTCGTGGTGTAGACGCTGGAGTTGCTCGCCGTGTTCTCCGCGACCAGCAGCATCTCGGGCAGGGCGCCATCCGTCGGGATGTACGTGGTGGGCGCCGTCATCGGGATGGACCGGATGGAGGCTAGCAGCGGGTCCTGGCCGCGGGCGGCCGCCCACAGCTCGGATTCGTACTGCGCGCCGATCAGCTCCAGGCCGTAGCCGGTTTCCGCCGTGTCCATGGCGCGGATGCGATTGCCCTCGCGGACCATCAGCGGCTGGCCCGTCTCAAACAGGTGATGGCGCCATGCCCGTTGGAAGTCTTCGGGCGGCTCAATGCGGCTGACGTTCGGGGCCTCGCGGGTGGCGCCGTAGATGATGCCGGCGATCTCAAAGTCGCCGCGAGTCCACTTCATGGCGTCGAAGCGGTCATAGACGCTCAGCCGCGCCGCCCGCTCGCCGCCCGGCAGGAGGGCCGTGTCGCGCTGCGGCTCAGCCTCGGGCGCCGGGTTGAGGCGATGAAGCGATGTCTGGGTTGCGCCGGAGGTGGACCACGTGGTCCCGTCCGCCGGCCGGGCTGGCAGGCGCTCGTCGATGAGCGTGCGCAGCGCCTCGTTGCTGTCGCGAATGGCGGTCGCTACGCCGTCCATCGCACCTCGAAGGGCAGAGCCGAGCTCCACTACCGGGTCGGCCACCGTCGTTTCGTCAACCATGTCTTGCCTCCTTGGCAAATCCGCGCAACAGGCGCTGCGCGGGGGTGGGTTCCTTCACGGCGGCGGCCGCCGGTTCAGGCATGATGGTGGGGGGCTCAAAGGCGGCCCCGTCAGCACGCACGACCAGAGCGCCGGGGTCCGCGGGCACAGGCACCCACGATACCTCCAGCAGCTCCTGCTTGCGGAACACGTACACGTCCTTGCCGTTCTGCTTCTCGTAGCCGGCTTCGAGCGGGTACCAGCGGACGCTCGTGGCGTTGAGGAAGCCGCCGCGCACGAGGTCGAAAATTTCGGCGGCGCGGGGGTGGGTCGCGAACTCGTGGAGCTGGACAAGGTTGTCCCCATCGACGGACGTTTCAACGGCGCGGGCGATCGGCAGCTCACGGTCGTTGTGCGCCCAGAGGACGACCGGGTTGCGCTGATAATTCCGGAGCTGCCAGCCGCCGGCCCGGATGATCATGTCGTCGCGGGCGACAGCGCTGGTGGAGGCAACCACGCGGACACGGCGGGCCTCTTCGTCGATCTCGCGGACGTACCCGTATGACTGCAGACGATCCATGTCCCAGAGGTTGGGGGTACGGGGATGAGAGAGATACAGTCCCGGATCAGGACACACTCGCCGCGTTGATGCGGTCCGCAAGCCCCGGCTCGTCGAGATGCTCCCCGCCGGAGGCTGCAAGCGCTAGCCCGTAGTTGAGCGGCACGTAGTACGCATCGCCCTGGGCGCCGGGCAGCGGCGGCATGTCTTCGAGCTCGCGCCACTCGTCGGCGCTGATCGCGCCGTGCTCCCACATCTTGGACAAAAATTCGGCGCGGTCTTGGGGATTGCCCCGGAGGAGGCCGCGGCGGTCGAACTTGACGTAGTGGTTTTCGGGCAGCATCAGCAGCTCGTCGGTGATCGTCTGCTCGACGTTGATCAGGTACGGGTCGATGGTGTAATCGAGAAATGCCTGGTTTTGCTCGGCGATGCCAGAGCCCCACGAACTGGTTTTGTCGTGGGAGCCTAGCAGCCACTCGGGCACGCCGAACATCCGCGCCACGTCGGCTACCTGCCACTGCCGCGTCTCCAGGAGCTGCATGTCTTTCGTGTTGATGGTGGTGGTCATCCATTTCAAACCTTTGCCCAGTACCGCCACCCGGCCCGCATTCTTGGCGCCCTTGTGACGCCCCTCCCAGGCGGCGGAAGTGGCCTCGGCTTCAAGTCTCGAAATGGGCTGGTCCGCGACTAGGTAGCCGTTGACGGTGCTGGAGTTGCCCAGGTAGGCGCCGGCGAACTCCTCAGCGGCGAGGGTGATGCCTAGGCTCTGGGCGAAGAGGCTGATCGGGGAGAGCCCGCGCAGGCCGTCGGTGCCGAGCCCTTGGATGTGCACGATGCTGCCGCCGGTGGTCCAGTCGGTTTCGGGGGTGGCGCCGTCGATGGTGTAGACCTTCCGGCCAGTGGCCCCCCGGCGTATGGCTACGCGGCGGGGTTCGATCGGCCATAGTTCCGCGGGGCGCCGGGGGGCGGATGGGGCGGGCACCACGTAGATGTAGGCGTTGCCCGTCATCACGAGGTGGGTGTAGACAGTGGCCCAGAAGGCGAAACGCGTGACCTCCGGGTTCGGGCGGCCCCAGAGGAAGCGCTCTGATTCGCGCTGGATCTTCTGGCGGCTGCCGTCGGGGCGCCGGGTGTAGACGTGGATGGGTAGGGCGGCGCTGACGCCGGCGATGATGGCGACGCTGCGGTAGACGGCGGAGATCGTGAGGGCGCTGTCGTCGTCTACCCACCGGCCAGCGCGCGTCGCGCGGCCAAACAGGCTGGTAAGCAGGCTGTAACCCTCACCCCCTGCGGGGAGCAGGGGGGCGGCGCGCAACGAGCGGGCATAGGACCGGATGATCGCCATGTGGGGAGCCTAGGGTGTCAGGGGGGAGGGGGACTTGGCCGGTTCGCGACGAACAGGAGGACGGCCGCCGCGACTACCATGCCGGCGACGTGGTGCAGCTCCCAGGCGGCGGCGGCCAGGAGCAGGAAGCCGCCGGCTTCGGCGAGCACCGGCACGCCAACCCGCAGCCAGGCCCGGACCCGCAGCCGCACACGCCTCACTCGTCGTCCATCCAGGGGGCGTAGATGAGCATGCCGGCGTCGGTGTCCCGGTGGGCGAGGGACTCGGCGGTGGCGTTGACGGCGGCGGCCATGCCGTCGATGCGCTCCTTCGATTTGCGCTTGTCGAGCTTGATGTTTTCGTTGGCGTCGCCGACGGCGACGGCGTTGGCGGCGTTCCAGCGCAGGACGGGGTTGCCGCCGTGCCGGAACGCTTTCCGCATCAGCAGGCGCTCGACTTCCTTGGTGGGGTCGCTGAGGCGACCGTAGTTCTGGGGGATGTCGACGACGGGGCAGCCCTCCTCCTCGGTGAAGCCGCCGGCTTCGAGGCGCCGGTGGAGGTCGTTCCCGTTCCACGGGTCCTTGGCCACGGACCGCAGGTCGAAGCGGGTGCGGAGCTCGGCGAGGTCGCGCTCGATGTATTCGTAGTCGACGCTGGCGCCGGGGGTGGCGGTGATGTAGCCCTGCTCGACCCAGGCGTCGTAGGGGACGCGGTCGCGCTGGGCGCGCTCGGCGATGTTGTCCTCCGGTACGTAAAAAAAACAGTGAACGTCGGCGGCGTCGGGGCCGTCCGGGAAGAGGAGGACGAGGGCGGTGAGGTCGATCTTGGAGCTGAGGTCGAGGCCGGCGTAGCAGGGCTGGCCTTCGAGTTCGTCGAGCTCGCGCCGGGGGGCCTGGGCGTCCCAGAGGTCGAGGGCGATCCAAGGGGTGGCACTGGCGGTTCGGAGGCCGCAGTGCATGCGTTTGAACATGGATAGGGTGTTGGGCTTGCCTCTGGCTTCGGCGCACTGCTGCCGGAGGTAGTCGAGTTTGAGGCTGACGCCCAGGTTGGGATTGGCCTTGACCCAGGCGCTTTCGTCGTCCCAGGCGTCGCCTTCGTCGAGGCAGGCGACGTAGGCGAAGAGGCTGTCATCGTCGATGACGCCTTCGACGACTTTGAGGGCGTATTCATGCTCGTCGCCGTAGATGCTTTCGGATTCGTCGCCGGCGGTCGTGATGATCCAGGTGATGGGCTGGCGCCGGGCGCCCATGGCGGTCTGGAGCTTGCCCCAATATAGGCGGTCTTTCCAGGCGTGGAGCTCGTCGAGGATGTACGCGTGGGGGTTGATGCCGTCGCCGCTGTTTTCGTCCGCGCCCAGGGGCTCGAACTTGGAGGCGGTGGCGAGCTGGTGCATGTTGGCGGCGAGGAGGTTCACGCCGAGCTGGTCGCCGAGCTTGGTGCCTGCACGGGAGCCCGGGGGCGAGTAGTCGAGCTGCCACTTGGCCTCGCTCCAGCAGATCTTCGCGGTCTCGCGCTTGGTGGCGGCCGCGTAGATCTCGGCGCCGGGCTCGCCGTCCATCCAGGCGAGGTAGTTGCCGACGGCGGCGGCGAGGGTGGTCTTGCCGTTTTTGCGGCCGAGCTCGACGTATACCTTGCGGTAGCGACGGGTGCCGTCGTCGCGCGTCCAGCCGAAGGCGCTGCCGGCGATGAAGCGCTGCCAGGGTTCGAGGCGGAGTGGGCGGCCCTGCCACTCGCCCTTGCGCTGGGGCATGAGCTCCATAAGGGCGATGGCGCGCTGGGCAAGGTCGGGGTCGAAGCGGAGGCCGCGCTGGTGGGCGTGGGCGAGGTCGTTGAGGTGGCGTTCGCAGGCGAGGCGGACGAGGCGGCCGGTGAGGACGCGGCCGTCGATAACGGCGCGGGCGTAGGCGGTGGTGGGGTCGAGGGTGGGGGTGGGCGGTGGGCGCCGGCGGGTGGTGGCGGTGGTCATGTGCCTAGTTCCCCACTGCTATCGCGACCGCGCAGATGCGGTGACGCCAATAGAGAGATCCGTGCCTACCGGCGGGCATCAGGGCCTCCTGCAGTTTGCTTTCCGCCCTGGAGCAGGCGCATGAGCGGGGTGGCCTCCTGCTCGGGCTCGGCGGCGGCGGCCTTCGTGAAGCTGGCGGGAGTCATCCCGAACTCGCGCATGGCCTTTAGCATCTGGTCGGCCGCGCTGCGCTCGATGGCGACCCATGGGCTGGTGTCCCAGCGGGCGGGCCAGGGGCGGCCCTTGTTGTCGGTGTGCTCGGGGACGTAGATGACGGCGCCTTCGCGCTCGATGGCGAGGCTGGCCTGCTTGTGGCGGGTCCAGGCGACGCAGTAGACGACGAGGGCGGCGCGGGCGACATCGCTGATGAGGCCCAGGGTGCGGAGCTGCTCGCCCACGCGCCTCCACTCGGCGCGCGCCGGCGGGGGCAGGTGTTCGGGGGGGTTCGGGAGCCGCACGGCGGGGCGGGCGGAGCGCTTGCGGAGTGGGCGCTTGCCGGGGTTGCCCTGCAGCTCGCGAATCGCGTCGGGCTTCGGTGGCCTACCGGCGGGCATCAGGGCCTCCCCTCGGGGGGGAGGCCCCCTCCGGCCCCCAATTTCGCGGTCGCGCGAAGTCGCTTTTCGCCGGTGCCAGAGGGGGCGGCGAGGGGAACTTTTTGCCCCCCCCTCCCCTTCGAGGCGTGGCAGGGGCGGCAGAGCGCCTGCAGGTTGGCCGGGGCATCGGTGCCGCCCTGTGACAGCGGGACCACGTGGTCCACCTCCGTCGCGCGCTCACCGCACCGCCGGCATAGGTGGAGATCGCGCGCGAGTATGGCCCGCATCCTCCGCTGCCGGTCATACCCACTCGTCCCGCGCCTCGCGCTCCGGCGCAGCTCGTGCTCACGCGCACACGCGTCGCACCGCGACCTCCGTGTAAGGGCGCCACAGTCCAAACATCGCTTCATCGCCTCAACCCCTTCGGGGTGTATTTGCTCCTGGCCCGCAACAGCCGCGACAGCCGCGCCGCGTCCGCCGGGTCGATCCGCCAGTACGAACCGCCACGCTTCGAGGCCGGCAACACCCCGAGCCGTATCAGCCGCCCGACCCGGTGCTCCGTGCACCCGTACTGGGCCGCCACCTCTCGCGCCGACAGGTACCCATCCGCGCGCCGGACGCCCATCCGCCATAGCCGCCAGCGCACCGCCGCATGGCTGCGTTGCAGCCGTTGCGCCGTCCGCCGCAGGGCGCCGAGGACCGCACTGTCCTCGAGCGCCGCCCGTGACTGCTCCGTCCAGTACCAACCGCGAGGTTGTGCCACTTGTTTGAGTTCTCCCACGCGACGCTTCCGGATTTTCCGCTTTGACAGCATGATGGCGACCCCACGCGGAGAGCGCTCCAGGACGCCCGCCATCTCCGTCGCCGACATCCGGTCCTTGTTCGCCACCACCCAGCGCACCTCGGACTCCGACCAGCGCCGCCCAACCCGCGCCGCCAGGTCCCGCCGCCGCACCGGCGACGGCCGCTCCACCACGTCGTAGTCGCGACCCGCCGCCAGCCACGTCCCGTGGACCGTGCACCAGCCCTCGCCGTGCCGGACCGCCACCGCCGCCTTCCCGCATCGTGGACACGAGGCCGACGAGGCCGGCGACGGAAATGGTGCCCTCACTTCACGCCCCCCGGCCCACCACCCGCAACGCGGATCGAACCTCCGGCGTCATCACACAGCGCGCCCGGCGACAGCCGCTCGCACCGCAGCGCCCGACCGTTGGGCTGGGGGCAGCGCATACGGCACTGCGGACAGCGGGTGTATGCCTGGCTGCGTCGTACGCTGGCGATGGCGAGCCGGGCGCCATAGAGGCGCTGGCTCGCGGGGAACGAGTCCCCGCAGCACTCGCATAGGAGGGTGGTCTGTTGGCGCCTCATCGCCCCACCGCCTCGCCCCACCGCCAGCGCCGACCGCACGGTCTCCCAGCTGCCCGGGCGCCAGATGTACGACTCCGCTCCCGCACGCAGCAGCGCCGTCATCCACTGCATCTGCGCCATCGACAACTTCCCCCGCTCCGACTTCAGCTCCGCGAACACCACTCGGCTCGCCGTCGGGTGCACCATCACCAGGTCCGGGAAGCCCACCGCCGAGCCGCGCGAGTCCCGCGTGTGGTACACCAGCCACCCCTCCAGCCGCGCGAGCTCGACCACCACCGCCTGGAACTCCGCCTCCGACATCGCACGGTCCAGCATCTCCCTCGCGGTGGTCATCGCCACACCATCCAGCGCAACACCATTTGCCAGCGCCGGCGCGCCCGCCGCAGCGATATCCTGTGCATCGTCACCAGCCCCGCGCGCCGGTTGTGCGCGCCCCAGGCGTTGTGCTCGCCGCTGCGGCTCGTCATCGCTCACCCTCCCGCAGCATCAGCTCCGCCTTCAGGTAGGCGGCGAGGTCGAGCACCTCCTCGTATGCCTCTTGGAGGCCGTCGACCGTTTGCGGCCCCAGGCCCACGCCGTGGCGCTCCCAGCCGAGTTCGTTTCGCCGGGCGATGTCGGCCAGGAGCTCCGGGAATACCGAGCGGTGCCCGGGACGGCTGGTCATGTTCTCGCGGGTGGGCTCTGTCATCGCACGCCCTCCCCGGATGGCCGGGCGCCGAACCCAGCCTGGTGGCCCGCCGCCGACCGGAAGCGGTCACACGGACACCAACGCGGGACTCGCGCCGTGGTCACCGATCCATCGCACGCCGTCACGATCGCCACGCACGAGCCCGTCCCCGATGAGTGGCGTCGGTCCACGTGCCCACACGCGCAGGTTAGACCCCCACGAGGCGGCGTCATCGCGCACCGCCCTTCGGCTTCTCGGCCGGCCCGGCTGGGGCGGGCGCCGGGGCCATCCGCCGGACCCAGGCGCTCACCGTGAGGTGCAGCACGACCAGCCCGGACGGCTTTTCGTCGCGGTTCTGGACTACCTGCCAGCCCTCGGCCTCCATCTCGCGCCGAAACCGCACGACCCGCATTTCGAACTCGTCCGTCAGCATCGGGTCGGTCATGACGCCACCGCCTCGCTCGCCCGCGCGATCAGCCGGCGACGCACGGACACCGCATAGCTCGGGCGACGCCGGCTGATCGCCTCGCCCACCTCCAAAAAGGCCGCCGTGCACTGCCCCTGCTGGTGCGACCCGAAGGGCCGCCCACAGCAGCCGCACGGGGAATCCGCGTGGGGGTGGTCCCGGTAGGGCAGGGTCGGGGGCTGCGGCACCAGGGCCGTCATTCTCGTCATTGCCAAGTCCTCTCTTGTTCCAGCGGCTCCATCGCCGGTGGGCGTGACAGCCAGTCGTCGATCTGCACGATGTTCGCGCCCTCCAGCCGGGCCTCCAGCAGCGCGTCGAGCGCCGGCCGCCAGTACGCAATCCCGCCGGCGGCGTGGCCGTACTCGGCGATCCGTACGCCGAGCTGGCGCAGGTCCGCGAGGCTGATGCCACGCGCCATGTAGCTCCGCACCGTCGGCCAGACTGCCGGTGGGCACTTGGTGCCTGCTTCCCGGATGATCCGGATCGCTCGCTCCACGTCCTTTTCAAAGCGGTCCTCAGCGAGGGCGGTGGCGGCGTCGACCCTGGTGGCGCCGAGCCTGGCCTTCCAGGCGGCGAGGTCGCGCTGTTGGTCGGCATCCAGTGATGCAGATGAGATGGGAGATGATGATGACGACAACACGGCCGCGCGCGCGCGAGCAGTGACGCCCCCAGGGCCGGACATTTGCCCATCTGTGACGCCCTCAGGGCCGGACAATGCCATGCCCTCGGGGCCGGACATTTGCCCCCTCGCCCACGCCTCCAGCGCCGTCGTCTGCGGCAGGTACGCCGCCGGGCGCGGACCGCGGTCGACCATGTACACCAGCCCGCCCAGCGACAACTCCGCCAGGCACGTCTGGAGCGCCTTTACGCCGATGCCAAGGCCGCCCGCCCACGCCGCCTGCGCTGGCACCTCGTCCCCACGCAAAAGCGTCCGCAACAGCGACTGGAGCACTACCTGCGCGGCCGGCGATGGCCAGGAGCGCTCGCCCACGGCTCGCTGGACGGCTCGCAACACCCGTTTCAGTTCCGGGTCCGCTGGCGGGCTCACGGCGGCACCTCACGTGGGGACATCCGCCGCCTATCCATCGGCCCGCCTCCGCTCGTCGTTGTCCGGGGGCTCCGGCGTGTCCTCTGGGCGCACCCATGCCAGGTCCGCCTCCACCGCCCGCATCGACATCCGGACGTGCACCCTTGAGCTCGCGTCCCACTGCCCCGGGCCGCCCCGCGACCGTTCCATCCGCCGCACGTGGTACGCGTGCCCGACTAGCCGGATCTCGATCGACCGTTCAACGGCCATCGACGATGCCATTGGCCCACGCTCGCCGTCCTGTGGTATCTTCGACATGTCCTCTCCTACAAAGGGGCGTTGTGAAGGCTCGGGGCTACCGGGCCTTCGCTTTTGTGCCGGGCGCCTCACTCCATCGGCGCCTCGCTTTCATACGCCGCCTCGTCCCCCGCGAGGATTCTTCGGTCGCGCTCGTCCAGATGCGTCCGCGTCGCCCCGGTCCGCCGGCGGTAGCGGCGCTCGTCACTCGCGGCGTCCCACGGGCGGCGGGGCTCCTCGATGGTCCCGTGGAAAAAGCACGACACCGTGTCGTGGCTGCGGTGCAGCTTTTGGCGGCATCCGGGCCGTGGGCAGAGCTCGGTCGCGGACACAGGCGCGGTCATGCCTCACCCCCAAAGCTGGCAGGGGCAGGAGCCGGTCCAGACGGGGGCATCGTCGGGGACGCCGGCGAGGCGGAGGGCGTGGGGCCAGCCGCCGATGCCCGCGAAGAAGTGGCAGGCCCCGTATCCCACAAGGTCGCCTGGTCTATCTCGTTGTAGTAGGCGGCCACGGTCATCGCCGCCGAACCGGCTGGTAGAGGCGCCGCAGCGCCGCCTCGGTCCGTCGGCGGCGCCATCGCACCATTAGCTCTTCGCAACACGCACCGATCAACAGCAGCCCCGTGATCGCCGTGAACCAAACAAGCACGAACAGCGCGCCCGTCATCTAAATCCCTCCATCGTTGCCAGTACCCTGTCCGCGTACGCGTGACCCAACCCCGCCCGGCAGCCCGACGGGCCTGCGTTGTACCAGCACAACGCCGTCCAGGTGTCGACGCCGTACCCAGCCAGCGTCCGCGCCACTATTTCCGCGCCGCCCTCGATCGAGGCGAACTCCACCCCGCAGGAGGCGTAACCCCACCAGTTCGCCCCGCACGCGTGACGCCCACCGCTCGACTCCCAGACGGCGATCGCCGCCAACAGGCCACGGGGCAGCCCGTGGCGCGCCTCAGCCGCGTACAGCACCGGCAGCGCCTCCACAAGCAGGGGATAGCTCGACGCCCTCACCCCGGCCACGGCCGTGGGCACCGGCGAGGGCGTAACGGGCGGCGCGGGCGGCGGCCGGTGGGCGTACTCCACAACCGCGACAGGCAGACTCTCAAAAGCTCTAAAATCTTTAGAGTTCGCTTGCGTCTCGATCGTTGGCGACGGCCGCTCGGACGGCGGACGCGCAGGCCCGCACGCCGTGAGCACGATCGCCGCGCAGAGCACCGCGCGGGCCATCAGAGCGCCACCTCGCTCGCCACACCGGCCTCCGGGGCTGGCTGGCAGGGCCGGGCCGAGCGATACGCCCGGATGCGCCACGCCTCCAGCGTGGCCGTCATGTGGTCCGTGTCCCCGCAATGCTCACACCGCTCTGGCTCGGCGCCGGGCAAGGTCGTCAACAGCAGCGGGCACCCGCACTTAACGCACAGCTTCCTCATCGCCGGACCGCCAGCCGGTACACTGCGAGCCCCACCACGCCCGCGAGGATCGCCATAACAACCCCCTTCACACGGGCACTGCGGCTCAGGCCCGATAGCCGCGAGCACGATGCCGAGATGCCCGGCTGAGCCCACGGCACAGGCGCGTGCCAGTAACACGTCTGCGGCGCCAGGCACTGCTGGGGCCGATGCAGATCTGGCGGCCGCTGGCCGTCCGCACTCACGCCGCACCCCCGCGCTCACGCCGTTCCGCCGGGGCGGCTCCGCCGCCCACCGGCAGCAGCAGCTCCGCCGCCACGCCCGTCACCCGCGCGATGTCTGCCGCCAGGGACGGCGAGATGTCGCGCTCGCGACGCAACACCTCCTGCACGTGCGGGCGGGACCTGCCCACCTGTCGCGCCAGCCACGCCCCCGACCGTTCGTTCGCGGTCAACCACGCGTACACCGCCTCAGCACCCGTGGCCGGGATGTGGCGGCGGGACCTCGCCTGGGTTTGCGTCACTACTGCCTCCTTGGCCGCTCTACGTACCGAAGCCATATGCGTACGGTACCGCCTGGGTCCGGATCATGCAAGCTCCGATCTCACGTCAGACGGAATTAGGTGAGATGTTGGCCCCTCTTGCTAATCCCCTATCGGCGGGGGCGGGATGCGCGAGGGGCGCGGCCGGCCCTTCGGCCACCCCGGCCGCCGCTCCCGGAGCGCCTCTACGTCCGCCGCGCTGAACAGCAGCACCCGCGCACCCACGCGCCGCCCCACCCCGCGCGCCGCCGCTAGCTCGCGGACCCTGCTCGTGCTCAGCCCCAGCCGGGCCGCTACCTCCGGCGCCGTGTAGTAGCCCTCGATCACAGCGTCCCGTCGGGCTTGGGTTGGGCTGCGGTGCGGGCAATGGCCCGCCACGCGTCCACCGTGCAGGCGGCGCACAGCAGGTTCTCTGGGTCGCTGGTGCGAATGGGCTCGTCGCAGTTGATACACACGTCGTTGATCCACAGCGGCAGGTCGTCGCCAGCGGCCACGGTCGCGGGGTCGAAGTCGGCAAACGACTCCCCGTCCACCGCGCGCAGCCACACGCGCACGATTTCGTCGGCGTCTTCGTCGAGGTCGATGGGGATGCGGCCGACTGGGCCAGGGCCCCATCGACCTAGATTGTCGGTGATCGTCCACGTCCAGCCGTCCGCGTCGTCCTGCTCAGCTACCGCCTCCAGCCAGAGGGCGGGGTCGCCATCGAGCGAGATGAGCACGGGGCGAGGGGAAAAGGCCAGCAAATGGCGCAGGGTCGGCTTCGCTGACGAGCCAGCATACATCTCGGGATTCTCCTGCCCGGCATGACCCGGCCGGGCTCGGGCTGGGTGGGGGGTTAGTGTCCGACATCTCTATACTACCGCGTTATCGACGTAGTATCAACCCATCCAGCTATAGAATCTGCACGATTTCGAGCCCGCTTTTTCGGGGCGGCTTCTATAGTCCCCTTACGCCGGCGCGGGCGGGATGCGCGGGGGGCGCGGCCGGCCCTTCGGCCACCCCGGCCGCCGCTCCCGGAGCACCTCCACGTCCGCCGGGGTGTACACCCACGACCGGCCAAGACGGCGCCCCAGGTCGCGGCTCCGGGCCAGCCGCCACAGCCGCGACTGCGAGATCCCCAGCGCCCGCGCAGTGTCACCGGCCGTCAGCAATTCCCCGCTCATAGGAGCCCCACCGCGCCCAGCGCCTCGTCCGTGTACAGGTCGAGGTCGCCGTCCCAGAACGCCGCTGCGGCAGCGAGCACTGCGGCGGCACGCTCCTCGGTGAGGCCGGAGACGGCGGCGACCAGTCGCTCCCAGTCAGCGACGCCGTAGGCCAGGTCGAGGCGCTCCCCATCGGCGCGGGGCCCGCAGGAGTCCGCGAGCGAGAGGCGCAGCTCGTCGGTGGCGGCGATCCCCGGCGTGACCAGGTGTCCGTTCAGGGCGGCGACGATGAGCCGCGCCTCGGGGGGGGTGAGGGTCAGGAACTGGTAGGGTTGCGTCATCTTCAGTTTGCCCGCCAGGCGTACTCAACGTTGTAATCACGGATCAGCTCCCGCACCTCGGTGCCGCTGGCGATCTGGCGACCGCGATGCCAGAGCGCACAGGCCCAGTAGGTCGTGCCGTTGGCGTGCCGCACACGCTCATACTCGCGGATGACCCCGGCCATGCCGAGAGGGCCGGTGGAGGGGGCGAACCCTTCGAAGCGCCAGGCTTCGCCCGGCGGGGTGTAGACGCTGTTAGTCCAGCCAAACCGTAGGCCACGGGTTCGAGGGGTGATGGGTTCGCGGGTGCGGGCTGTATCGTTGGGGCTGGCCATGGGAGTCTCTACCTCCTGTGGTGTTCGGGCGGGGGGCCAATCCCCGCCCGACACATATATACTAGCATGGTGGCGTGCTAGTTGGCAAGAGCTGCGGCCATAGAATCTGCACGATTTCGAGCCCTCTTTTTCGGGGTCTCGTCTATATTCCCCCTACGCCGGCGGCGGGATGCGCGGGGCGCCGGGGGACGGCTGCGGCGCGCGGTATGTCCCGCCCTGCGCGGCCGCACGGTCCACCATCGCCTGGCCCGCCTGGTGAGCGCCGCTCGCGCTCGTGGCCACGGCGCCGACATCGCGGAAGGGACCCCAGTCGAGCCCGAACAACAGCGACCCCACGGCCCACGTCAGCAACAGCAGCAGGAGGAAGGCAAACAGCGCGAACAGCCCCCACAGCTTCTTGCTGCGCGCCCACTCGGGCACGCGCGAGCGCTCGGGGGGGTGTGACGGGGGCGTGGTGCTCAGCGCCTGGGCGATGCGCAGCACGAGCTCCTGGGCCTCGGGAGTGAGCGCGGCGAACGCCTCGGGCGAGGGCGGCTGCATCACACCGATGTTGAGGGCGGCGCGACCGGAGGCTTGCCGCGACGCCACACCTCGATGCCCGCGCCCGCGGCGACGAGCCCGATGGCCGACTGCGCCGCGTGGGCGAACGAGGCGACGCCCGCCGCCAGCGTGTCGCGCCAGTAAGCCCGGTTGTCTATGAGCGAGGGGTCATCGCCCAGGCGGGCGAGGTCGTCGAGCGGCCCCACCAGCGTGCTCAGGCCCAGGCCCAGCAGCAGGGTCGCGAGTCCTATCCGTACCGGCATTACAGTGCTCCTTGTGCGATGATGGCCATCAGTGCCCGCCGCAGCCGTGTGGTGTGGCCTCGTGGGCATCGAGGGCGCGCCGGAGGCTTGCCGCTGGCTCCGCGCCCTCCAGCGCGGACTGGCGCTGCTCGAGCGAGCCGAAGGCCGGGGATTGCAGGGTGCCGGGGTTGTCGGCGGTGCCAAGCACGAGCGTCTGCGCCCGCCCGCGCCAGTCCGCGCCCAGCATCGCCACCAGCGCCATCTCCAGGTCTGGGGTCATCTCGTCCTCCTCCAGTGCCGCGTAGAACGGGGCATATCGCCCGGACGGGCAGGCCGTTGGGCCTGCGTTGGGCTCGATCCAGGTCGCTACCTCGCTGTGCTCCCAGAGTGTGCGGGTGTTGTCGCGCTGGAGATATGGCCTGCCTGTCGCTACCCAGTCGTCGCGCATCCGGAGCAGGGTGGCCACCTGGGCGCCGGTGGCCGGTTCGCTGGCGAACCCCTCCAGCTCCCACCCCACGAGGGTGGTGTTGGCACGACGGTTACCGGAGGCCCAGCATGATGCGTAGGTGCTGTAGTGCTGTAGCAGCTCGCCGTCCCGGCAAAGCGTGCCGCACCACGACGCCTGGCGCTCCGGGTTGGCGAGGGTGGCGAGGATGCCCGAGCGTGTGCCTTCGGCGCTGTGCAACGCCCAGCCGTGCGCGACGTTGGGCGTGTCGTACTGCTTCTGCGCCGGACCGGGGATGCGGGTGGCCCAATCGTACCAGCCAACGATGAGCGTCATGGGAGCGCCTCCTGTCCACCGAGCCGCAGCGCTCGGCGAGGCACCCACTCCGGGTCCTCCGGCACGTCCCAGAGCGACCAGCTGTCATGCTCCCACTGCGCCCGCCCGACCCCGAACTGCGCGGTCACCAGCCTCCCCACCTTGCCGCCGCGCCCAGCAGCAGCCCCCCTCCGAGCCACGCGGCTCGATGGGTGATCAGCTCCCAGGCGAGGCCCAGGCGGGCTCGGTCCCCGGCCCGCACGGCCTGCCGGCCCCGCTCCTCACCGTTTTCACCGGCGTGCTCCAGCTCGTGCCGCTGGATGTAGCGCTCGTGACGGGCGACGCTGCCGTTGAGGGTGTCGAGGCGCCAGTTCGTCGCCTTCTGCCCCTGCGCCAGCTCCGACAGGCCCGAGATCACGCGCTCTTCGAACTCGGTCACGCTGCCCCCGACGGACAACACCACTGCCCGGTCGGAGGCAAGCGTCGGGCACAAAAAGCGAGAGATTTAGGCGGTGCGCCACTCCCCGAGGGCGACGAGGTAGCGGCCCCACGCCACGTCGCGGCGGTTGGTGACGGCCGTGGCGGCGGTGTTGTACGCGGCGGCGCCGGTGGGCAAGCCCGCGGCGCCGGCCACGGCATCGTAGTACGACTGGCCCTGGGCGACGTGGAAGGCGCGGCTGCGCTCCCAGCGGTCCCAGTCGGCGAAGCGCTCCAGGATGGCGTGTTCCAGGCGGACCTTCAGGGGCTGCTCGGCGGCGGGGAGGGCGACACGCAACAGCAGCTCATTGGTCTGGGCGTCACGCTCTTCCTGGATGAGCTCGCCATCCGGAGAGGCAGTCGTGGTGATTACTGTGGCCATTTACTCCCACCTTATGCCGATGTCTACTATGTCGATCGCTTGCGTACTGTTATTCCCGGACAGAACTAAAACCATCGGCCGGGCGGGGAGCAGGGTAGTGGCGCGGCAGGCCAGCGCACCATCCACGTAAAGACTCACCTGTGCCGACTGTAGCTCGATGGCAAAGTCGTGGAAGTTGCTGTCCGCCGTGCCGCCCGTGACGGTCCCGATGGTTGAGCCATTGGCGTTACAAGTTTTCAGCGCCCAGGTGCCGGTAATCCGCAACGCCTGGACGAAGTGGCTCGTGGCGTTGAAGCTGCTGTTCGTCGCCCCGATGCCGTAGACCGTGTAATCGGCGGCGGCGATGAAACGCGCGCGGAACTCCAAATAGCCCCTAGACACTGAGCTGTTTTTCGGGGCGTGGCTGGTGGCGAGCCCCTTGAAGCCTCCGTAATACAGGGCGTCGCCCAAATTGAACCCCGACAGTGAGGAGTTGCTGGCGTCGGAGGAGAATCTTGCGTAGAATCGCTGGTCCGTGGCATCCCAGTTTTTAAAACTGGGGTTGCCGCCGGAGGTGAGCCACACGGGAAAACCGGCCAACGCCTGCGCGCCGATGTAGCTATACCATCGGTCGGCCAAATACGAGGCCGCCCTGTTGCTGTCGCCCAGGTTGAGTGTCGGGACTACCTGCTCGACGTGGGTCACGGCGCGGCGCAGCTCGGGGTCGTAGAGGGCGTAGGCCTGCGGGTCGGCCTGGGGTGTGAAGGGGAAGGGCGCCGAGCCGGTGCGAATTCCAAACGCCATATCAGAGTCCCTCCATGAAAAAGTTGTCGAAGCGGGGAGCGGTGGACCCCCCCCAGAACAGCCCGCCGCCGAGCGCGTAGCTGAGGTCGCTGTCCGTGACCTCCGCCATCAGCCGCGGCCCCACGAAAAAGCGGTGGCGGTTGGCCTGCACTAGCACGCGGAGCTCGGCCGTGTCCGTGGGCGGCCAGGCCAGCGTGGCCATGCTCGTTTCTACGCCAGCGATGACCTTTGACAAGTGCGCGAGGTTGTCGCCGTCGTCGACGTAGGCCGCCCAGTAGTGCCCGGCGTCCTGGACGCGGTAGGCGATGCCCGCCTCCTCAACCGTGTCGGCCGCGAGGTTGGACAGGCTCACCTCGATCAGAAGGTCCGCTGTCTCGGCGACGTTGCGCAGCACCGCGACCGCACGGCGGGTGCGAAAGGCGCGGGTGGGCATCCTCCACGGCGGTCGGCGGCGGACTTGCGTTGGCATGGGCGGTTAGTTGAGGCTCTCGACCGTGTACTGGTGGAGCGTTAGCGATCCCGTCGCCACGGTCTGCGTAAAGAAGAGATCGAGCGTGTTCGCCGAGGTGTTGTCGAAGCCGGTGCCCACGGCAGGCGCCGAGTTGACCGGCAGCACGATTTGGCCGGACCCGCCGACGGACGGCAGCGGTGAGCCCACCACGGCCTCGCTGAGGAACTTGCCTTGGCCCATCAGGGTCGTGCTCGTCCCAGAGCCAATTGCCCGGCACGTCAGGAGGAGCTCCAACCACCACCCGACGTTGGTTTTCGCGACCACATTGAGCGCCACCGCGAGCCCGTCGAACGCCACCACGGCCCCAAGGCGCACGTCGAAGCGCGCCGTGCCAGGGGTGGTAACCACGTTGCTGATGCGGCCGCTGGCGCTGATCCGCAGCTGCCGGCCGATGTACCAAAAGTTGTTTGGCAGCGTGATCTTCGCGGCTGGGGGGATGCACGAGGCGGCGGCGGCGGCCGTCAAGGTGGGTCCGTCTACCTGGGACGTGATCAGGACTTCTTGCCAGGTCTGCTGCGACATTGGGGGTGACTCCTAGATGGTGATGGTGGCGATGTTCCGGGCGGCGCTTTGCGGCGCGGCGACACCGGACACGACGTTGATGGCGCTTGATGCCCAGGTGTCGCCGCTGGTGGAGGTCCCTAAACCGGACTGGTCCGCGCGGTCGAACAGGTCATAGGCGATCCGGTCCAAGTTACGGAATAAATAGGACGGCACGAGCTCGACGCTCGTGCGCTTGACGGTCGTGGGGTGCAGGCGGTGACGGATGGCGACCACGTACCACCAGTCGCTGACGTAGGTGCCCCACTGCCCGGAGCTGCCCGCCAGGCGGTCGGCGAACAGGATGCGGGCACCGAGCTCGACGCCGAGCATGGCGGCGATGATCGCGTTGGCGTCCCAGCCGAAGTCGAGCGTGATGCGCGGATACTCGTGCCGCCCCTGGTGCAGCAGGTGCCAGGCGTAGTCTTTCGCCCGTGCGCTCCTGTCGTCTGGGTAGGGCAGGTTGACGGTCCCGCCTGGCTTGAGCTTTTCGCCGGGGGTGGTCTTCGCGGCGGTGAACACGGGCCGGTCGAGCACGACGCTGTAGGGCGTGCCCCGCACTTGAAACCACGTAAGGTAGACGCCCACGCCGCTCGTGTTTTTCACCTGCAGGTCGCAGCTGGCGCCGAAGTCGGCAAACGTGACCGTGAGGCTGTTGGTGGCGTCGCTGCCGCCGCCGCCGGCGGCGCTGTTGCCGCGGTAGTCGGTCATGGCTACGGGCGTGATCGCGGCGATGACCGCCTTGCCATAGGGGATGCGGCCGAAGTCCCGCGTCTCGCCGGCGGCGATGAGGACGCTGTTGCCGTTGAGCTCGTTGCGCGAGAACGCCATCACGACCTCATCGGGGTCCTCGCTGACAAACACGTTGGCCTGGACGCTGGCGCTGGAGATCAAGTGGCGGTTGACGAGCTCGTAGCCCAGGGCCTCGGGCTTGATGCTTGTGCCGTCGCCCCAGGTGTCGTCGGGGGTGGTGCCCAGCCAGCCTTGGCGCGACCGGAACCGGAGCTGTCCCGCTGCGTTGATCCACCAGCGGCCGCCCATCTCGCTGTCCACCGCCTGGTTAACGGCGTCGAGCGGGTTTTGTTGGGCCACGTAGTGCAATGGCAGGTCCTGGAGCCCGTCGTCGAGCGAGTAGTCGCCGGCGCTGAGCCCAGTGGCGGCGAGGATGGCGGCGATCGCACCGTCCGTGTCACGGCTCGTGGAGGGCGTCACGTCCACCGGCAGGGCCTCGCGGAGCAATCCCGCGAGGTCGGTGCAACTGAGGCGGCAGCGCCCGCCGGTGGGCTCGCCGCGGCCTCCCGTGGTCACCCACTCGGCCGTGTAGCCCGTCCAGAGGGTGTAGCCGATGGCGTTGTGCGTGGCCGTGATGCGGACGGGTGACCCCGCGCGCATCTTGCCATTGGCGAAGGGCGAGCTGCCGGCGTAGTTCGGGTGGTTGACGTACTCGGGGGTGAGGTCGCCGTACTGGTTGGCGAGGTCGAAGGTGACGCGCGAAACCTTGTAGCGCCCATCCTCGTCGAGCTCGCGCGCGACCTCGATGCCCGAGCCGGCGGCGTTGATGTACGACGTGAGCGGCGTCTCGTAGGCGCCGTCGCGGTCAAGGTCCGCCTCCACCACCCAGGTTACCGGCAGGGGCTCGGCCATATCAGGCGATCTCCCGCGCGAGCTCGCGCCGGAGGGCGCGCGCCAGCTCGCTCATGTCGCCCACGACCGGCCCGTGGAAGTGCAGGTTGATGGTGGCGCCGCCGCCAAACCCAAACTCCCGGGCTCGCGACAGCGGGACGACGGCCTCGGGCTCCCCGCGCTCACCGATGAGCGATAGGGTGGGCGTGGTAACCACGCCGCCGTGGGCGAACCCGACCGCATCGCCGATCTTGTCGAACAGTCCCTTGCCGAGTGTGGTCGGAAAAACAGGGATGCGGCCGATGGCGTCGATGAGCTGGTATATCCGGTCGATGACCCACTGGATCGGGTCCGTCACGCGATCCGCCCACCGGCGCGCCTCGTCTCCAACGTCGCCCATCCAGCCCATCACGCGGCCGAACACATCCGCGACCGCACCGCCGAACTCCTGCACCTTGTCGACAATGGTCTGGATGTCCCCAATGATCAGGACCGCACCGTGTTTCAGGCTCCGGGCCGTGAACTCGACGGCCTTGACGATACCCTGAAGGGCGAGGATCAAACCTTCCACGAGGGCGGTGGCTGCGCGCAGCACGGCCTCGAAGACCTCCAGAGCGACCGCGACTGCGATCAGTGCGCCGACCAACGACACCCGCAGGATCGGGATCAGCATGTCCAGCAGCGGCGCCCAGTCCTCAAACTCCTTGGCCAGGGCTTTCAGCCGCGACGCGACCTGCTCCACTGCATCGCGCATGGCATCCAGGATGTCGTAAACGAACGGCGCCAAGAAGTCGATGGCGGGCTTGGCCTCCTGATAGAGCTTGGCGAAGGCCGCGGAGAGGTCGTCGAGCGTCGTGGCAGAGTCATCCCCGTCGAGCGCCGCCAGTGCCTCATTGAGGGCCGCCAACCCCTCCTTGATGCGATCCCACGCCACGAGCGCAATGCGCTGCACGGCGTCGGCCAGGTGTTCCACATGCGGAGCGATTGCCGCCCAGCCGAGCGAGAGCAGCTTGC
>VGZX01000025.1 GCA_016872415.1 SAR202 cluster bacterium
TGTAGGGCGTGCGCTGGAGGACGACGGGGTAGCGGCCGGGCGCGGCGGGCCGGTAGATGTCGGCGGTGAGCACCGTGCCGTCGCGCATGGGCGTGGGCACGTCGTTCTCGACAAGGACGGACATGGGCTTGGTGAAGGTTGGCATGTGGCGCGACTCCTTGGGAGCGCGTGACATGTTAGCAGGGCGGCGACCGACGCGTCCCTCGGCATGCGTTCCGCCGCGAGGGCGTGCCGACGCGCGACATGGCTCGGAGAGAAGGGCGGTGTTGTCGGCGCCGCCGCCGCATCCTCAGCATTTTCCAAGCGTCGCCGGTAACGATTGATGCGTGGCGGGTCCGCTATTGCGTGGGTGGGGCGACGGGCGATGAAGCGAATGGCACCCTGGTTTGCGTTGAGCATCGTGCCGGGAATCGTGCTGCTGGGCACGGCGACCGCGGTCACGACGGCGAACACGCCCGGCCACAGCATCGTCGCGAACACGATTAGCGAGCTGGCGGCGGGCAGCGCCTACGCCGCGCTGCTGGTTCGCCTGGCGCTGTTGCTGTTGGGCGCCAGTGTGTTCCCCCTGGCCTACGCCGCCCATCATCTGCAAGAGCGCGCGTGGCCGGTGGACGTTGCCTGAGTGCTGCTGGTCGTCACCGGGGTCAGCCTCATCGTCGCGGGCATCTTCCCGCACGTCGAATCGCGCGAGGTGGGGGCCGGCATCACGCTGGCCGGCATTCACAGCGCGGCGGCGCGCGGCGCGGCGGCGGGCATCATCGTGTCCATGGCCTGCGAGATCTACGCGATGCGGAATTGGCCCGGCTGGCGGCGCCTCTACCGGTGGTCGTTCGTGGCGCTGGCGCTGGTGGTGCTGGGCGGGCTGGGGTTCGTGTTCGACGCCTGGCCGGCCTACGTGGGCCTGTTCGAGACGGTGATGATCGGCGCGGGCGCGTCGTGGTTCGTGGCATTCGCGGCGCAGCTGCACCGCGTGCCGATCCTGGTGGTCGCCGGCCGCCGTTGACGGGCGGAGCGGTTCACTCCCCCGCGTCGGATGTCCGTCCTTTCGGCCCCAGCGCGCGGAAGGCGTTGAGCGACAGCAACCCCTCCGACATCATGAAGCCGAAGCCAAGGGCCAGCGTCGGCACGAACAACACGCCCCGCAGCGCGAACGCGAAGGTCACCGCGCAATCGGCGCCGAAGCCCCAGAGGCCAAGCAGGCCGATGGCGACGAGCTCGAACGTGCCGAAGGCGAAGGGCAAGCCGGGCACGAAGCCGACGAACATGCGTACCGCCTCGGTGATGACGATCGCCTCCAGCGAGTCGATCTCGACGCCGACGGCCCGCGCCGTGAGCCAGCCCGCCATGCCCGCCACGACGGACGCGCCGAGCGAGAGGGCGAACGCGGCGATGGCGCCGCGCCACTGGCGCCGCATGATGCGGGCGGATTCGGCGAACACTTGCACGAAGCCGGCGCGGCGCAGCAGCCCCACGCGGCTGAGCGCCGGGCCCACGGTGAACAGCGCCGTGAGCGCGAGCGCGGCCAACCCCAGCGCCACGGCGGCGGGAAGGCGGAAGCGGCTGAGCGGCTCGAAGAAGGTGACGCCGAACGCGAATATGACGGTGGCCGCCGCGAACTCCAGCGTGCGTTGCATCGCCTCGCTCGCCAGCACTTGGCCGGCGGGCACGCGGTCGCGCACCGACAGGATGCCCAGGCGGACGAACTCGTCGAGGACGCGCAGGAAGCTGAGGGCGTTGATGGCGATGCCGGTCTGCTCGACGAAGAAGAGCCGCCGCAGCCCGACGCGCGCGAACAGCAGCAGCCGCCAGCGATAGGCGTGGAGCAGCCCGTTGACGGGCATGAGCAGCAGGCCGAGGGCGATGAGCCACGGATTGGCGACGCGGAGCAGCCGCGCCACCTCGCGCGGCGAAACCTCCCTGAAGACGAAGACGAGCATGGCGATGCCCAAGCCGATCGCCACGACCGCGTAGACGATGGTCAGGCGCTTGCGGTTCAGCATGGGCGCCGCGCTCGCGCGCCGTTGGGCCGCCGGTGCGCCGCCGGCCGGCGCGGTGGGCGGGCGGTGGGTCCATTGGGAGCGTCGTCGGGGTGGCGGATGGTGGTGCTCCGTGGGCCGGCGATGGTCAGGTGCCGTTGCGGCGGGGGAACTCCAGCAACAGCTTGCTGCGGCGCGGGCGCTGCTTGTAGCGGACGCCGAACCGCTGTAGCGCGGCGGTGAGAATGTGCGCCGCCGCCTCCCGCGGGTCGTCGGTGATGACGAAGCTCTTTAAGTCCGACTCGGCGATCGTGCCGTTGCTCACCAGCGTGTCGCGCATGAAGGTTATCATCGGCTCCCAGAACTCCGTGCCCATGAGGACGATGGGGAAGTTCTCGATCTTCCGCGTCTGGATCAGCGTGGCCGCCTCGAACACCTCGTCGAGCGTGCCGAAGCCTCCCGGCATCACCACGAAGCCGTAGGAATATTTGACCAGCATGAGCTTGCGGACGAAGAAGAAGCTGAACTCCTTGAAGGTGTCGATGTAGGCGTTGCGCGTTTGCTCCATCGGCAGCTGAATGCCCGCGCCGACGGTGGGGCCGCCGACGCTCTTGGCGCCGCGCGCCGCCGCCTCCATGATGCCGGGGCCGGCGCCCGTCATCACTGTGAAGCCGGTCTTGGCGAGCTCCTCGCCGACCCGCACCGCGAGCCTGTAATATTCGTGGTCCTCCTTGAAGCGCGCCGAGCCGAAGACCGTGACGCAGGGGCCAACGAAGTGCAGCGTGCGTAAGCCCGTGATCATTTCCCAGGCCACGCGCAACGTCTGCGCGATGCCGCCGCGGCGGTCGCCCGGGCCTTCCAGCAGCCGGATCTCGGGAACGGCCTCTTTGATTTCCTCGGGAACGGGTGTCTTGGACGCTGTCAATGTCGATTGCCTGCCGACGGAGTTGCGCGCGCGCCGCGTGGCGGTGGCGGAATACGCCCACGCTATGTGTTAACACATCGTAGCAGCGCGGGGTAGCAGCCTCGGATGCCAACTCCTACCACCGTAAGGCCCGACTTGGGCCTCCCGTGCATGCGGAGGCTGGGCGGCCGGGCGCCGGGCCTTGCTATACCCTCGCCGGCTCCGGGCCGTATACGTACGGACAAGGACACGCCGTGATCAAGCTCATTGGGCTGCTCTTGGTGCCCGTCATCCTGGCCGGCGGTGCCTTCGGCCTCTACGTGGCCGCCGTCGCCGGCGTCGATATCCCCGGTTTCACCTCGCTGCGCGCGCCCGCCGCCGCGCCGACGGAGGAAGAAGTTGCCCAGGCGACCGTGGTCGAATCGCGCATCGAGCAAGAGGTCGACAACTCGGCTTTCCTGCTGCGGATGACCGACGCCGACCTCACCGCGTTGCTGCGGACGAAGGCGGGCGGCTCGGCGCCCGTGCGCGACCTGAAGGCAAGCGTCAAGGCTGGCAAGGCGAGCATCACGGGCGAGCTGAACGGGCGGGTGGGCGTGCCGTTCGGCGCCGACGTGGGCGTGACGCTGGACAAGGGCCTCGTGCAAATCACCGTCGAGAACGTCTCCATGGGCTTCGCCCCCCTGCCGGGCGCCGTCAAGGAGGAGATACAGCCGTTGATCGACCAAGTGCTCGACGTTAACGAGCTGCTGGCCGCCGGCGGCGCGGTGCAGATCCAGCGGGTGCAGCTTGCGGAAGGGCTGCTCACCATCGCCGGCATACGGTCGGGCAAGGATCTGGTGCCGGCGGAAACGGGCCAGGCGTTGGCCGCGGCCTACACGCCCAAGCCCGCGCCGGTGGTGCCCGGCGCCGGCGTCATCACGGTGGGGCGTGTCGGCGGCGCTTCGGGCAACGAGCTGTTCCTGGCGCTGGGCGACTCGCTGGCCGCGAACGTCGGCGTCTCGTCGCCCACGCAAGGCTACGTGTCGCGGTTCCACGCCTACGTCGAGGGGAAGACCGGCAAGACGCTGGGCCTGACGAACTTCGGCGTCTCCGGCGAGAGCACCATCTCCATCCAGCGCGACCAGCTGCCCAAGGCACTGGCCGAGCTTGACCGCCTCCGCAACGACGGCAATGCGCGCGACGCGCATTGCCGTGCTGACCATCGACCTGGGCGCGAACGACCTGCTGGGCCACCTCGGCTCGCCGACGTGCCGGGCCAACATTCGCGGCGCCGAGTGCGCGGCGCGCATCGATGCGGCGATCGACACCTTCGAGGTCAATATCGCCAGCATCCTCGATCAGCTCAAGCCGCGGATCGAGCCGGGGACCGAGTTCTACGTCATGACGATCTACAACCCGTTCGACTTCGGCATCGGCATCCCCTTCGAGGCGGACTCGAACGAGATCATTGGCGGCATGAACGCGACGCTCAAGGCCGAGGCGGCGCGCGTCGGGGCGAAGGTGGCGGACGCGTATCCGCTGATGAGCGGCAACGCGGCCGTGTGGACGCACATGCTGACCCAGAGCGACATTCACCCGACGGCGGACGGCTATCAGGCGCTCCCGTTCGCGTTCGCGCAGGCGCGCGACAACTAGCGCCGGCACCATCGACTGCGAGCGACCGTAAAGAGGCCCCGGCGGACACCGGGGCCTCCTTGCGGTCGGGGCCGTTCGGCGGCGGCTAGCCACGCATGCCGGCCGTGCCTTCGTAAACGGCCGTCTTCGGCCGGATCGCGATGTCGTCCCACGAGCGGGCGTTCATGAACTCTTGCCAGCGCCGGTAAAAGTGCCGTTGGTTGTTTTCCGAAATGAGGATTTCGGCGACCTCGCCGGGCAGCCGGTCGTGCGGGCCCGCGTGGCCGACGCCCATCGAGAGGTCCTGTGGGATGTCACGCGCCGCCGTGTAGCCGCCCGACTGCGAGACTTGCCGCCAGTTGTCGATGTCGTCTTGCTCGTTGAGGCCGGAGACGCCGATGTTCTGCGCGTGGCCGCGGCGGATGGCGTTCACGACCTCGGCCGGCATGTTCTTGTCGTAGGTGACGAACGACCAAAATTCGGTCATGCGGGGGCCGCGCGGCAGCGCCAGGCGGAACCCTAGCGCCGTGTTCGGGAAAATGCTGTGGTTGGCGATCTGCACGTGGCGGGCGCGGAACGAGCCGAGCCGCCGCTCTTTCTCCGGCAGCGTCTCCAGGTACCACTCCTTGTAGACCTTGAACGCGTCCGCGTCCATGCCCACGTACCACAGCGGGTCGCCGTCCTGACGGATGCGTGCCATGATCTTGTGCCCATTGACGAATACATGGCGATGGGGCGCCGCGAAGGCCGCGGCGTGCGTGGACGGCGTGCCGACGGCGCGCCCGCGGAACTTGACCTGCACCCGCGCGGACGACGCATGGCTCACCGGCACGTGGTAGTTGTCGGAGCAGTTGTCCACCGGGGCCTTCCAGTTCACCGGCTCTATCCACTTCTGCGGGCCGAGAGCCACGGTGCCGGCGTCGAAACGGTTGAACTGTGTGCCGGGATACCAGCGCGCGTCGCCCAGGTACTCGTCGAGCGACGGCCCGTGCGCGTCCCACGTCGCGTACACCAGGCCGGCGGGAACACGGCGCGTCGGGCAGGCACGCCGGACTAGGCGATGCGGACGAAAATTCATCCGGGCGGACAACCTCGTCCCGTCAGCCCGGCCCTACACTGGGGACACCATTCCTTAAGGGTGGCAGCGAGCGTTCCCATTGTCGCCATGACGCGTGGCCGGTTGCCCGGCGGGCACCTACCGGCATGGCGCGCCTGCCGCCCGAACGAGGTGAGACCGCATGTTTGGACCGACCGAGGAGCCCACGACGGTACTGGTCGTCGACGACGAGCGCCCGCTGGTCATGGACATGCTGCGGCGCTTGGCGAGGCTCGGCCTCCAGCCTGTCGGCATGGCTTACGACGGCGAGGAGGCGGTGCTGGAAGCGGCGCGTCTGCGCCCCAACGTCGTGCTCATGGACATCCGCATGCCGGGACGGCTCCACGGTTTCCAGGCCGGCGAGGCGATCGAGGACACGACCGATGCGGCCGTGGTGTACCTGACCGCCGCCGACGATCCCGCGGCGATCCGTCGGGCGAAGGCGTCGGCGCCCTTCTCCTACGTCTTGAAGCCGGTAGAGGACGAACCGCTGCGGGCGGCCATCGCCAATGCCGCATCGTGTCGCGCGCTGGAGCTGCGGATTCGGAACCGCGTGGCGGAGATCAACCGCCTCACGAGCCTTTTCCGCCGCAACCTGATGGACAAGCAGCTGGCGGTGGAACCCTGCCAGCACATCGCCGACGATCTGTGGGGCTGCCACGACCGGCTGACGCTCATTCACCGGCGCATGAAGACGTCGCCGCTGCAGCCGTTGGCCGACCACGGCTCCTCGAACGCCGCCCTCGGCGACATGCGGTGACGCGAGACGAGCGCTTCTCCCCGCGTGTGACATCCGGCGCGGCAGGCGCCGTTCCCCTGACAGGCACGACGCATCGGCGTTGTACCGAGTGGCGCGCTCGACGTGGAGCGGCGCCGGCAAGGGCGGCGGTCGCCGGCCGTGAAGGCCCAGCGTTAACGCCATGACAACCGAATCTTACCGGCGCCATAACCCAGCGCGACGGCGCGCCTGGCATGATGGTCGCGTGCGTGTCACGCACGCGACCTCCGATCGAGGAGAGGTAGATGGTGGACATTCGCAAAGTCGAGTTCGACCGGATTCCGCGGCAGGTGCCGGCGCGACAACCGGCGCCGTCGGTGTGGCCCAAGCTATGGAAGCCCCTTTCGTGGGGCTCGGCCGGCCGTAACGGCTGGTGATTGAGGGCCCGTCCATCGCGTTGATGGCGGCGTGCGAAGCCAGGGCAAGGAACGGGCAGGCGCGACGCCTGCCCGTTTTCGGTGGGCCCACGATCGTGTGCGTCGGTTACGCGAGGGCAGTGACGTCCGCCAGGAATTTGCTGTCGTCGCCGGCGCCGCCCATGTCCAGCACCTGCACGGCGAACCGCGCGGGCGGAGCATCGCCGAAATATTCCTTCCACACCGCGTTGAAGATGGGCCGGTCGCGTTGCAGGTTGATCATGTAGACGCCGATCTTCACCACGCGGTCGAGCGACGAGCCGGCCGCCTCCAGCGCGCGGCGGATGTTCTCGAACAGCAGCCGCGCCTGTTGCTCGGTGTCGGCAACGGGCCTGGTGGACCCGGTTTCGACGCCGCGCACCGCGGACAGGAAAATGAAGCCGCCGGCCTTCACGCCCTGCGGTATGGGGCTGGTGTGTTTATGCCCTTCCTTGACGTAAATGAGCTCCTTGCCGCTGGCCTGCTGCGTCATGCGTCGCCCCCTGTGCGTGGGTTGCGAAACGTGCACCGTTCCGCTCGCGCGCACCCTAATACATCTCCCTCCGTTCATGCTGTAGCGGCGATACAAAAACAAGGGCGCTTGTTGTAGCCCAAATACCGGATCGACGGTGCGCCACGCCGCCGGCCAGCCTCATACCTTCGCCGCGACGCCAAGGACGCGCGACGACGAGGGCGCGCCGACCGAGCCGCCCGTCAACGCGCTGACGGCGAACTGCGCCGGGTCGACGAACTGCGTCGCATGCTCGGGCCAGGCCTCCTCCTCGATGGCGCGGCTGACCGTGTCGACCACGTCGAGCGCGATGCGCGTGCTGGGTATGTCGAAGTGAGTGAACGGTGTGTGTCCCAGGCGGGGCACTTGTCCATGCGCGCCCACGGTGACGATGGAGACATCGTCCGGCCAGCGGAACCCGCGCTCGTGGCAAGCGCCGGCGACGGCGGTGACGCCGCTGAGCGGCACGTAGACGGCAGTGTTGGCGTCCAGCAGCTCGGGCACGACGGCGGGCAGCGCGTCGCTCGTGTCCTGCCAGGTCACCGTGGCGGCGTTCGGCTCCAGCCCTTGGCGCAGCAGCGCGTCGATGAAGCTGCGGTGGTAATCGCTGAACTCGAACCCATTGCCCGGCAGCACGCGGCCGATGCGCCGGTGGCCGAGGTCGGCCAGCAGCCGCACGGCGCGCATGGCGAGGCGCCCCTCCAGCCAGCCGAATGCGAGGCTGCGCGGCGACAGGCTGGGCTCGCGGTCCCACGCCTTGAGGAACACCGACCACACGCCCTGCTCGGCAAGCGTCGAAGCCAGGCCGCTCAGGTTCTGCTCCGGGTCCGGCAGCTCGCCCGGCACGCCCATGAAGATGACGGCTTGGCAACCGAGGCTGCATGCGTCTTGAACGTAGAGCCGCTTCAGGTGGTGCCGGGCGCAACAGTCGAATATCTCGCAGTCATAACCGCGGCGCTCGAACGCCTCCCGGGCGATGCGGCTCATCGGGCCGTAGAGCTCCGTCCTGGCGAGGTTCCACACGATGATCGCCACGCGCCCCCGGCGACGGCCTCCCGCGCCGCCCACCGCGCGTCCATCGCGGCGTGAGTGCAGCAGCGAGAGGACATCGAACCCCTGACGCTGCATTTCGGCGATGGCGTAGGCGTCGACGACGTCGGCCGGCACGCCCATCTCGGCCAGCGATGCCCGCAGGCGTTGGAGCTGGGCAAGCGGCACGCACACGCGCCCGCTGCACCAGTTGTCGATCGTCTGCACCGACACACCGACCTGCGCGGCAAGGGCGGACCGGGAGTGGGCGTGCGCCTTCAGAATCCTGGTCAATTTCGCATCGACAGCCATGATGGCCTCCGATAACAGCGCATCAAGCGCGCCATTACAACTATTCCCGCCGGAATTGTAACCAGATTTGGGACTCTGTCCACATGCAGGTGGTATAGACAGGAGTGATCCGTCTGGGCGATGGCCCAGCGTGGGCGAAACGGTCGCGCTCGAGCGGCGACGGCTGGCCAATGCGTCGCGGGCGCGTGGCGGCGGTGGACGGATCCGGCAGGGCCCACGCTGAGGGCGAGGCCGCGAGCGCGCCAGGCGGATATGGGCCGGGGAGGCAAACTAACGTGGCAACGAAGACGGAGCTGGACCCGCGCGCGGCCGGCGCGCGCCGGTTCGCCGGCAAGATAGCGGTCGTGGCGGGCGGAGGGCAGGGCATCGGCAGCGCGACGGCGCGGCGCCTCGCGCAGGAAGGAGCGTCGGTGGTCGTCGCGGACCTCAATGGCGCGTCGGCGGAGCGGGTGGTGAAGGAGCTGACCGACTTCGGAGCGCCGGCCCGCCCATTCGCGGCCGACCTGTCGGAGCGCGAGAGCGCCGTTGCGCTCATGGCCTACGCGGCCAAGGAGTTCGGCCGGATCGACGTGCTGGTGAACGTCGTCGGCGGCACCATCTGGAACCAATATTTCCACCGCTACACCCCGGAGCAGATCGAGGCGGAGGTCAAGAAGTCATTCTGGCCGCCCATTTGGCTTTGTCATGCGGTGCTGCCCTACATGATCGAGCAGAAATCGGGCGCGATCGTGAACCTCGGCTCGCACGCGGTGGTCAGCACGCACCGGGTGCCCTATGCCGCCTCGAAGGGCGGCGCCATCGCGCTCACCTCGTCGCTCGCCAAGGAGGTCGCGCAGCACGGCATCCGCGTCAACTGCATCGCGCCGCACTCCACCGAGGCCTCGGACCGCGTGACGCCGCGCAACCCGAACGCGGAGCGCCTGTCGCCCGAGGAGCGCGCGCGCCGCGAGGCGGAGGTGAACGAGCGCCGCGCTCGCGAGATCCCGATGGCCCGGCGCGCCCTGGCCGAGGAGCAAGCCGCCGCCATTGCCTTCGTCGCCTCGGAGGACGCCTCGTTCATCACCGGCGAAGTGATCGCCGTCGGCGGTGGAGCCACCTTCCCGTACTAGGTCTGTCGGCCGGCCAAGCGTGGCGGCGCCTCCGGCGCCCGTAAGGAGAACGGCATGGGCGAGATGCTCGGTTTGGGCCTCAGCCACTACCCGGGGTTCATCTACCCCGATCACGATATGGCGATGCGGGTTAAGCAGACCATGAAGAGCGACCGGGTGCCCGTGGCGCTGAAGGACCCGCGCAACTGGCCCGCGCCCATGCAGCAGGAGTGGGGCACCGACGAGGGCACCACCTTCGCGGCCAAGCACCGCGCCGCGTTCGTCGACGGCGTGCGGCGGCTGCGCCAGCTGCTCGACGGCTTCAACCCGGATGCGGTCGTCATCTTCGGCGACGATCAGTACGAGAACTTCCAAGAAGACCTCATACCGCCCTTCTCCGTCTACATCGGCAACCAGTTCCAAACGCAGCCGTTCGTGCGCGGCCGCGGCGGCGGCACGCCGCAGCCCAACGTGTGGGGCGAGGACCGCGAGGCGACGTTCACGACACCCGGCCACGCGCAGCTCGCCAAGCACCTCACCCGGCGGCTGCTGGAGGACGGGTTCGACATGCCGTACTCCTACAAGTTCCACCACATGCACGGCCTCGGCCACGCGTTCATCAACACCCTGCTGTACCTAGACTATGACCGCAAGGGGTGGACTTACCCCATCGTCCCGTTCCACGTCAACGCGTATGGCAGCAGCCTCGTGCGGAACCGCGGCGGCTCGGCCAACCTGTTCGACAAGGCCCTCGGCGAGATGGAGCCCGACCCGCCGGCGCCATCGCCTCGGCGGCTGTTCGCGCTGGGCCAAGCCATCGCGCGCATCGTGAAGGACAGCCCCTATCGCGTGGCGCTGGTGGGCTCGTCGTCATGGTCGCACGCGTTCCTCACCGAGAAGAACCGTTGGATGTATCCCGACGTGCCGTCGGACCGCCAGCGGTTCGAGGAGCTGCGGACGGGCAACTACCTGGCCTGGAGGAACCTGTCGCTCGGCGAGCTGGAGCAGGCCGGGGAGCACGAAATCCTGAATTGGATACCGATGGTGGGTGCGATGCACGAGCTGGAGCAGAAGCCGGTGTTTTGCGAGTTCATCGAGAGCTATCTGATGAACTCGTCGAAGTGCGTCGCCGCATTCCCGCCGAACGATTAGGCGGCCGCGGCCGGCGTGGCGTCAGTGACGAGACAACGGAGGTAGCGATGCGTATTTGGAAGACGTTGCGGAGCGTGCGCGCCGGCTTTCCCGGCGGCTGGGAGAAGTATGCGACCGGCATCGACGGGGAGAATTCGCCGCCGTTCGTGCAGCCCGAGAACCCCGACGACCGGCGCAGCCTCATTCCGGCGCACGGCTTGCCCGAGTATTGGTATCCCGCCCTGCCGGACAAGGCGGTGGGCAAGGCCAAGCCCGTGGCGCTGAAGCTGTTGAACAAGCGCCTGGTGTTCTTCCGCGGCAAGGATGGCAAGGTGGCCGCGCTGGACGACTCTTGCCCGCACCGCGGCGCCTATCTGTCGTGGGGCAATTGCTTTTGGCACGGCTATGTGAGCTGCCCCTATCACGGCGCCACCTTCGACGAGAACGGCGAGTGCGTCGAGTTCATCACCGAGGGCCCGCAATCGAAGATGGTGGGCGCGAAGGGCATGCGCGCGCGGGTGTTTCCGACGCGCACCCTGAAGGGCGTGGTGTTCGTGTGGATGGGCGAGAACGCGCCGGCTCCCATCGAAGAGGACGTGCCGCCGGAGTTTTTCGACCGCGAGTCGATGGTGCAGACGGCGTGGCGCTATTGGGACCTGAACTGGATGATCGCGCTGGAGAACACCGGCGACGCCCACAACATGTTCTACGTGCACCGCAACTCGTTCCGCATGCTGCGTAACCGCCTCGGCGGCCGGCCGCGCACCCCGATCGGCTACCGCGTCGAGATCGTCAACAACAAGTCGGTGAAGCGGCTGCGCGAGGGCTCCGGCGGCGCGAACGAGGCATTCTACGCCGGCCCCGACGGGAAGCTGCCCTACCAGCTCTACCACCCGCGCGTGAACGGCAAATGGCCGAAGCACCGCGTCCGCCTGCTGTGGGCTTGGTTCTTCGACTGGATGGACGGCACGAAGAAGCGGCGGTCACGCTTCAAGAACCCGTCCGACTGGGAAGGCCAGCGCCTGCCCGGCATGGTGCGGAACAACCACCACACGCACATGTATACCCGGTGGGGCGTGCCCGTGGACAAGGACCTGACGCGCGTCGTCTACTTCTTCACCTCCCGGCCGCGGAACGTGTTCGGCCGCCTCTACGACCGTCTCACGTTCAACATCGGCCTGAACTGGATGATCCACTTCAACTTCTCGGACCAGGACTACGACGCGATGCGCTCGTGCCGGTACGAGCTGCCGGAGTATCTGTCGTCGACCGACAACCCGGTGATCGGCCTGCGGAAGCTGGTGACCGAGCACGCGCGCGGCATCCGGCGGACGGTCGACGTGCTGGAGGAGACCTCGGCGGAGCGCGCCGCCCGCGAGGCCGACGAGGTGCTCCGCGCGGCGCAAACCGGCCACCGCGCGAACGGCTCCTGAGACCGCGTCGAGCGACAGGCCGACGACCAAGAGGGAACGCATGAAGGACGGATACCACGTCATTGACGTCGATACCCATGTGAACCCGACCTACGAAGTGCTGATGCGCTACGCGGACAGAGCGCTGCGCGCCCGCTCGGGCGAGCTGCAGCAGTACCGACGGGTGACCGCGAACCCCGGCGGCGCCGACACGAGCATTCTGTCGATTCGGCCGGTGCGCTACAGCCGTGTCGCCGGACGCAAGGCCGGCGAGGACGCGCACGGCGGACGCGACGGTGGGCAGCACAGCCTGGATGGCCGCACCCACCAGCGCAACGCCGTGCCCTATTCGCCCGGCGTGTCCGACGACAACGCCACGGGCCGCTTGCACGACATGGACACCGAGGGCGTGGGCATCGCCTTCATCATCCCCGGCACCTGGGCGTATGGCGCGTCGTCGCTCGACATCGGACTGACCCGGCTGCTCTACGCGGCCTACCACCGCTATGCGGAGGACTATTGCTCGGCCGATGACAAGCGCCTCAAGAACCTGCTGCTGGCACCTGGAGGCGACCCCCGGTGGGCGGCCGACGCCATTCGCGAGCATGGCGCGAAGCCGTGGGCCGCGGCGGTGTGGCCGGTGCTGCCCGAGGGCATGTCGATCGACGACCCGGACATGGCGCCGGTGTGGGAGGCGGCCTCCGACATGGACTTGCCGATCGCCTACCACGGCTTCCACGTCATGCCGCCCTACTTCCCCGGCTATCGCGACATTTGGGACAACGCCGTGGTGGGCCGGGCCGCCGGGCAAACGTGGGGCGCCCAGCGCTTCCTGTCGTTCATGCTCATCTCCGGCATCCTCGACCAGTACCCGTCGCTGCGGGTGGGCCTGCTGGAATCCGGCCACGGTTGGCTGCCGCAATGGCTGTACCGGCTGGGCCATCAGGTCGACTATGTGCGCGGCATGACGCCGCCGGAGCTGCGGCACATGCCGGTCGAGTTCGTCGAGCGCGGGCAGGTGTTCTGCGGCATCGACTTCTCCGAGGGTGTCGGGATGACCAAGGCGGTGATCGACCTCCTGGGCGAGGACGTGTTGCTCTACCAATCCGACTATCCGCACCCCGAGAGCATCTATCCCGACACGGCGTCGACGGTGATCCGCTGGGCCGACCGGCTGGGCGCCGGCCCAACGCGCAAGATGATGGCGTCCAACGCGCTCCGCATGTTCCGGTTCAAGTCGGTGCCCGTTGGTTTCGAGTCCCTCTCGCTGAGCTAGCCGCCGCTCGCAGCGGGCTGCTTCCGGTTCGAGCAAAAGACATCGACGTATGAGGAGTGCAATCGTGATACATAAACAGGTCTTGCCGGTGATCGTGCTGTTGCTTGCGGTGGTGACCCTGTTGGCCGCGTGCGGCGCCGACCCGACGCCCACGCCGACTTCGCCGCCGGCCGCCACGGCGACCCCCACCGCGAGCAGTTCGACCACGCCCACGGCCGCACCGGCCACCGCCACGCCGACGCCGCGAAAGACCGCGTTCGACGAGCTGGTGGAGAAGGCGCGCGCGGCGACCAATCACACCATACGTCTCGGCCTCGAGGGCACCGACCCGGAGATGATCAAGGCCAAGGAAAAGGCGTTCAAGGACAAGTTCGGCATCGAGATACGCCTCGAGTCGGAGCCGGGCCACTCCTCGCGCGAGATACCGTTGAAGATCGAGAACGCCGCCGCTTCCGGCAAGGGCGTCATCGACGGTTACACGGGCGGCTCCAACCTCATCATCCCGCTGCTGCAGAAGGGCTACCTCACGCTGCCGCCGTGGGAGGCTGCCTATGCCGGCTATCCCCTGGCGAAGAAGCTGCAAGAGCTGGCGCCGCCCATTATCGGCGGGCCAAACGGCACCACGATGCGGGACTACTGCATGTACGAGGGCATCTCGTCGTGGGTGCTCATCTACAACACGACCAACGTGCGCGCGAGCGACGTGCAAGGTGTCAAGCTGGAGGACCTGACCAAGCCCAAGTGGAAGAACCGCGTGGGCTGGGACAATAACGCGCTGGGCCTATACGTGCTGCCCTTCGCGCCTGGGTGGGACGTGCGCCGCATGGAGGTGTTCGCGAACAACCTTGGCGCCAACGGCGTGAAGCTCATCTCCGGCGGCAGCACCGGCCTGGTGCAAGCCGTGACCCAAGGCGAGGTGGACATCGTGATGGCCTCCGGCAGCACCGCGTCGGAGTCGATCGCGGCCGGCGCGCCAATCGCCATCGCCTACCCGGAGTTCGTGCTGGGCACCTATCGCGTGGCCTGCATGCCGAAGCCGGTGGCGAGCGACCCGAACCTGGCGGGCCTGTGGTGGATGTGGAACAACTTCGACGGCCTTTACCTCGAAGCCAAGTTGACCGGCGGCGGCGGGTTCCGCGTGGTCGACGGCGAGGAAGGCAAGTTCCCGCTGGTAGACAAGGCCCGCGCGGCCGGCATCACCGGCCCGTCGCTGGTGGCTCCGGTGACGGAGGCGGACCTGAAGGCAACGACCGACACGCGCAAGAAGGCGGTCGATGCGCTGAAGGCAGGCATCGCGTCGGGGCAGTTCATAACGCAATAGCGCCGGGTCCTGGCGGGGCGACGCGGTCCACCGCCGGGGCATGGACCGTCGAATGAGAGTGTCACGCCGCTCCGCGCCACCGCGCGCGGAGCGGCGGAGGAATGCGAATGGCACGTGCGATCACCGTTGGCGCGCCTTCCGGGTGGAGGCGTTTCGGGAACGTGGCGCTACAGCCGCGCGCCATCGTCGCGACCATCGTGCTCGTGCTGCTCGGCGTGCTCGTGGTCGTGCCGCTGGGCCTCATGGTGCTGGCGAGCTTCAGGCCGGCCGGCGTGCTGCCGCTGGACGCCGGCGCCTACACGTTGGGCAACTATGCCGAGGCGTTCACCGACAGCGACCTCGGCACGATTTTGCTCAACACGTTCATCTACGCGGCCGGCGGCGTGGTGTTCGCCATTCCCATCGCGTTCGGCATGGCCTACCTGACCGAGCGCACCGACATGCCGCTGCGCGATTGGATGTATACGCTCATGTTCATCCCTATGAGCACGCCGGTGTTCGCCACGGCGCTGGGCTGGGTGCTGCTGGCCGGCCCCCGCGCGGGAACCGTGAACCAGTGGATACGCCTGCTGTTCGGCATCGACACGAACGAGGGGCCGTTCAACATCTTCAGCATGCAGGGGCTCATCTTCGTTCACGTGCTCGGCGTCGTCCCGTCGATGTGGCTGTTCCTCACCAGCGTCCTCCGCAACATGGACCCCTCGCTGGAGGAGGCGGCGTCGGCGTCCGGCGCGAGCCGTTGGACGACGCTGCGACGCGTCACCGCGCCGCTCATGGCGCCGGGGCTGCTCGCCATCGTCATCTATTTCTTCATCTCCGGCATCGAGTCGCTGGAGCACCCGCTGGCGCTCGGGCCAACGGCCGGCATCGAGACGTTGAGCACGAAGATATTCTTCACCCTGCTGCCCACGTCGGAGCAGGGCGTGAACTACGGCCTGCCTGCCGCGTTCGGCATGCTGGGCCTGGTATTCGGCGTGGCCGGCATGGGCACCTACCTTTGGCTCATGCGGCGCTCGTCGAAGTACGCCGTGGTCAGCGGCAAGGCATACCGGCCAAAGACCATCCGCCTGGGCAAGTGGCGCTACGTGGCGTTGGGTCTGGTGGGCCTGTTCATCTTCTTCAAGGTCGTGCTGCCGTTCTCCATGCTACTCCTGGCGAGCTTCCTGAAGTTCTACGTGCCCGCCGTGCCCAAGTCGTTCGGCACCATGGTGTGGACGCTCGACAACTACGCCCGGCTGATCGACTACCGCTTCTTCGGGCGCTTCTTCATCAACAGCATCATCGTCTCGGCGGGCGCGGCCTTCATCACCATGCTCCTCGTCACTGTCATCTCGTGGCTAGTGGTGCGGTTCCCATCGACGCTCAGCCGGTTCGTCAACGTCGTGGCGTTCATGCCGCTGGCGATACCGGGCGTCATCTCGACGCTGGCGTTTTTCCTCATGTTCATCGGCACGCCCATCTACGGCACGTTGCTGTTGCTCATGCTCGCGTTCACGGCGCGGTTCCTGGCCTTCGGCACGCGCCTGATGCACTCCGCGCAAGTGCAGATCCACAAGGAACTGGAGGAGGCCTCGCTCGTCAGCGGCATTGGCCTCGCGCCCACGTTCTTGTGGATCAACCTGCGACTGCTGCTCCCCGCCTTCCTCAACGGCTTCCTTTGGGTGCTGGTGCACGCGGCCAAGGATTTCTCGGTCGCGCTGCTGCTGGCGACGTCGGGCACGCTGCTCATCGGCAACGTGTTCTACGGCGCCTTCACCGGCGGACGGTATCCCTCCGCCGCCGCGATGATGGTCGTGCTGATCGCATTCAACCTGGTGGTCGTCATGCTCGGCAGGCGGTGGATCTCCCGCACCGCGCGGGACCACTGAAGGGCATCTTGCCCACCGCGACATTCCCGCGCGTGCTCGGCGGCACGCGCATCGCCTCCTCGCGAGCGCCCCACTGTTGGGGTGGGGCGCTCGTTCCGCGCCGGCTTCTCCCGGCGCCCGCATCGTCATCGTGGGAGGCACCCGTCTGGACGCGCCAACCCGGCTGTTGAGCGAGTATGCGGCGTCGTTGTCGTGGGACGAGATACCGGAGCCGGCGACGCACGCGATGAAGCGCTGCCTGGTCGATGGCTTCGCCTGCGCGGCGGGCGGCCTCGACGGCGAGCCGGTGCGTATCGCGCGGCGCATGGCGGCGACGCTATCGGGCGAGCCGAGCGGCACCGTGCTGTTCACCGGCGAACGCACAGCCCCCGACATGGCCGCGTTCGTGAATGGAATGATGGTGCGCTACCTCGACTTCAACGACACCTATCGCCGGAAGGAGGGCGGCCACCCCAGCGATGTCATTGGGGCGGTGCTGGCGGCCGCCAACATGGCCCACGCCGACGGCCGGCGCTTCCTGCTCGGCATGACCGTGGCCTACGAGATTTTCGCCGCACTGGCCGAGGCGGAGGCGTTGGGCCCCGCCGGAATCGACCATCCAACGCACACGGCCGTCGCCGCGGCCCTGGGCGCGGGCAAGGTGCTTGGCCTCGACGCGGAGGGCATGGCGAACGCGCTATCGCTCGCGCTCGTGCCGAACGTCACGCTGCGGGCCACGCGCGAGGGGCGGCTGTCGATGTGGAAGGCGGGCGCCGCCGCTAACGCGTGCCGCAACGGCCTGTTCGCCGCGCGGCTCGCCGCGATGGGCATGACGGCACCGCCGGAGCCGTTCATGGCGCCGAGCGGCTTGCGGCGCCTGCTGGGGGCCGAGCCGGCGTTTGGGCCGCTGGGCGGTCGCGGGCAAGACTTCCACGCGGGACGCACCAACATGAAGTATTTCCCGGCCGAATATCACGCGCAGGCGCCGATATGGGCCGCGCTCGACCTGCGCGAGCGCATGCGCCCCGACGCCATCGCCCAGCTCACCGTATACACCTATGAGTTCGCCTTCCACGAGATCGGCAGCGGCGACGAGAAGTGGCGCGCGCGCGACCGCGACACGGCGGACCACAGCCTGCCCTACATCGTCGCGGCCGCGCTGGAGGATGGCACCGTCGGCCCCGCGCAGTTCGACGAAGAGCGCATACGGAGGCCGAGCACGCAGGCTTTGATGGGCAGAATCGCGGTCCGCGAGGACCCTGAGCTCACGCGCGACTACCCGAGCGTCATCGCCACGCGCATCGAGGCGACCGACGCGCGCGGCCGCGTGGAGCGCGTGGAGGCGCGGTTCCCCAAGGGGCACACGCGGAACCCGCTGTCGGACGATGACCTGGAGCGCAAGTTCCGCTCGGCGGCCGGCGCGCTGGCACCGGCGGCCCAGGACCGTTTCCTCGACATCGCGTGGAGCCTCGACCGCGTGCCCACGCTCGACGACACGCTCTGCGCCAAGTTCGTGTGAGGCGCGGCCCGCGCGTGGCCCGGGCCCGCTACTTCATCCAGTCCGGGCCGGTGAGCATGCCGCGCAGGTACAGGATTTGGCCGGTGTGCTCGGTGAAGTCGACGACGTTCGTGAGCATGGCGCGCCACGCCGGACGCACCGGGTCGCTGGGGCGATACTGGAAGGGCCGGGCCAGCACCTCGGGCGTCATCGCGGCGACGCGCTCCATGGCCGCCTCGTGCGCCGCCGTCGCATAGCCCAGCAGCGTTTCTCGGCTCGCGCGGAATGCCGCCACCTGTTCCGGCATGTCGCCGTAGCCGGTCGCGTCGTCCGGCAGGCCGAAGCGGGCGGGCCAGCCGTCGTGGAGCCACGTCGACTGCCGGCCGGTGACCGTGGCGGTCGAGGTGTCCTTCCACCGGCTGAGGTGCCAGACGAGCCACGCGATGCTGTTGACGCCGCGCGTCGGGCGGTGGTGCAGCTGCGCGTTGCTTAGGCCATCCACGGCTTGGAGCATGCGGCGGTGCGACCGCTCCATGAGCTGCGCGACGAACTCGGCGAACGCGGGAGCCTCGTTGGAGGTCATTCCAGCACTCCATCGGCGGGGTGCGGAGGAGTGTAGCGGCCGCGCCTCCGCCTCGCTCGCCGCCGGTTGACTTTCCTTCCCCGCGACGTAGAGTTGCCGCCATCGACACTATCGCGAGGAGCGGCGAATGACGTTCGCCACGCCGGGCGGGCTGACCGAGCAGGGCACGAGCAAGCACTTCAAGGACAAGAGCGGCATGTCCGTTCACTACCACGACATCGGCCGGGGGCCGCCGGTGGTGTTCTTGCACGTGTGGGGGCCGGGGAGCACCGCGTGGCTCACCTGGCACAAGGTGGTCGACGATTTCGCCAAGCACTTCCGCTGCCTGCTGCTCGACTTCTTGAACTTCGGCAAGACGGGCCCGCTGCGCTACAACGAGCCGGCGCACTCGGCGCAGACCAAGGTGGTCCGGTCGTTGATGGAGCACCTGGGCATCGACAAGGCGATGTTCGTCGGCCACTCGATGGGCGGCACGACGGCGCTGGTGCAGGCGATCGAGGCGCCCTGCAGCGTGACGCGCATCGTGCTCGGCGGCTCGCACGCCTCCACCGGCGGCGACCCCTACATCATCGCCAACTTCCCATCGGAGGGCAGCGTCGCGGCCCGTGACACCTATGCCGACCCCACGCGCGACAACTTCAAGCGTTACCTGCGCGCGCACATCCATGACGCGGAGATGGCGTCCGACCCGCGCCTGCTGGACTACGTCCACGATCACTGGATGGGCGCGCCGGCGCACCGCGAGGCGCGGCGCGATTCAGTGAGCGTGCCGCACAGCAACCTGGGACTGCTGCACCAGATCGACGTGCCCGTCCGCATCGTGCACGGCCGCTTCGACCGCATGGTGACGGTGGAGCAGGCGCTGATGGTGATGGGCTACCTGCCGCAAGCCGACTTGGTCGTGCTCAACCGCGCGGGCCACTGGGCGCCATATGAGCGGCCGGCCGATTACGTGCGACACGTCCTGCCGTTTCTGCTGGAGGGATGACCGTGCTCCGGCTCACGGCGCCGACGCCACCTCGCTGCGGAAGCGCATCGCCGACCAGAAGTTGTCGATCGAGACGAGCGTGACGCCGTGGAAGCCCTCGGCATGGATGGCCTCCCAGCCCTTGTCGCGGCTGAGGTCGCCGTTGAGTTTGGAGCTCACCTTGGGGTAGGCAAGCCACAGCACGCCGTTGGGCTTGCAGGCCCGCGCGACCGACACCGCCACGGCGTCCACGTCGGCCTTGTTGTAAACGAAGGCGATGACGCAGTCGAACAGGCCATTGGCCGAGGTCGAGAGGGTGACGCCGTCGGGCAGGGGGTGGAGCTTGGCGCCGAAGCCCTCTGGAGCGTTCAGCACCAGCACGGCGTGGCCTGGCTGGATGAGCAGCTTCTTGGCGATGGGGGCCGTGGAGGCTTTTGTCGTCACCGACTCGCTCCGGTGGTGGCGTTCGGCGGTGGGAGCAGGATACCGCATGGCGCGGGGGGCGTGCCGGGTGCCTTGCCTTCGCGGAATGGACTATCGCGGCGCGGCGGAGCCCTGCCAGTCGCGCCGATGGCGGGTCATGCGAACGGGGGTAGCCGGGCCTTCCGCGCGACATTCTAGCATCCGACGATACGAATGCTGGAGGACGACTTCCTGGGCGGGCGCCCTTCGCCATCGCCCGCGGAAGGGCCGCATGGCGCGGGCCCGGCGCGCGCGGTAGCGATCGCCGCCGCCGAGGATTGCCTCGTGGCGCGAAGCGTTTGCCGCATGCTGGCGACGAACCTGGGGTTGGACGCGCTGGACGTGGCGTTGCTGATGGCCGCTACGTCGGAACTGGCGCGCGGCGTGTTGCGCCATGCGGGTGGCGGCGAGATGACGTTCAGCCAGATCGCGCGGGGCTGGCGCCGAGGCCTCCGCATCGTCGCGAGCGGAAAGCCGGCGACGGCCTCCCGCGAAGATGCGCTGGACATCACGGCGTATAGCAGCATGCAGCGGGTCGCGGATGAGTTCGGAGTGAGGCCGGGGCCGGGGTGGGCAATGGTGGCGACGGCGGTGAAGTGGCTGCCGCGGCCGCTGGAGCTGGCGTTGACCGGCTCCTAGAGCCGCAGCGTTTCGAACACCTTCACGATGTCCGGGCCCGTCTGATGGGTGGGCATCTGCTCGTTCAACCTGGCGCGCGCGGGCGATATGCGCCAAGTCGTCCGATGGCGGTAGGTTTCCCACACGGAGAGCTTGATGAGGGCAAGCTTGTCGTCGACATGGCGCTGGACAAGCACCCCGGCTGGGCGAGCGTCTCGGCGTTGAGCCGGCGGGCGAGGTCGATGAGGCGGCCTTCGTGCCCAGGCAACGCCGTTCTCTCGACAATGACCGTGACCGGCAAGGCTGCCTCCTCCTAGTGACAGTGCGGGTGGGAAGGAGAAGGCAGGGCCTCAAGTCCGGCCACGCGACGGTGGAGGGATATTCTCAGGTTTGCCGGTGGGTGGCAAGCGACCAGCCCGTCGGATACCAGCAATCTAGTGGGCACGGGGCCATCGTTCGCCGCCCGCCGCCCCAACGCGCTGGCGGGCGCCCGAGCCACCGAACATGGGCATAGAGCGCCGCGAGCGCGCGAAAAGCCACCGTGAAGGGGCGTGGCGTGGTGGAGACATGGGGACGCGTCGGGCGTGAGGGCGCTAGGAGCCCTTGCCCGCGACGAGGCTGCCGGCCAGGGCTCCGGCGATCATGGCGAGCAGCAGGACGCCGATGATGGCGTCGGCCAGTTCGAACCCAGTCCCGTTGAGCACCGACAGAGCAGTGGCGAGCATGTCATGAGTCTCCATTGCGGAAAATGCGGCACGCGGTAATTTGCACTCTTTCGCCGCTTCATGCAAGGCATTGCCGAGCGATGCACGATGCGCACGAGGTCGCCGGCGCGGTGCTTGACCGCGTCGGCCGGCTCGCCGACTTGACGGCTGGAAGGACCCCGGCCGCCCCACGAGTCAACCACGCGGTTAACGCTTCCTCGTCCCGTGCATAGGCTCCGCACACCACGCCCTCCCGCGCGAAGCGTCCGTAGCATGGCGCTAGACCGATGGGAGGCGTCACATGTCGGAGCACGAGAACCGAGACGCCGCGGCGCCGGGGCGGCAGCCGAGCGAGGTAGAGGAGGCCATCTTCCGTGCGATCGCGCGTGGTACCACCGACGCCTTGGTCGCCATGGACCTCGACCTGCGGTACCTGTGGGTGAACCCCAAGAATGCCCGGTGGTTTGGCAAGAGCCAGGGAGAGTTGATCGGCAAGACGGCGCCGGAGGTGTTTCCGGAACGCCTGTCCGCCTTGTTGCAGCAGCTCGACCGCGAAGTGTTGGAGACGAAGGAGCCGCGCACCTGCGAGATCACCACGAACGTGCAGGACGAGAGCCGGACGTTCATCACCACGAAATCGCCTTTCTTCGACAAGGCGGGCAAAACCATCGGCATCGTCGCCATCTCGCACGAGATCACGAAGGAGCGGCGCCTGCTGGAGATCATCGAGAAGATGTCGATACCCGTGCTGGCGATTCGCGACAAGGTGCTGCTCGTACCGCTGATTGGCCCGACCGACGCCAGCCGCACCGCCGACCTGGCCGACCGCCTGCTTGCCGCCATTCGGGGCTACCGGGCAAAGGTGGTCGTCATCGACGTGACCGGCGTGAGCGGCGTGACCGACGTTTTCGTCGACCGCCTGGTGGGCACGGCGCGGGCAGCGCACCTGCTCGGGGCGCGAATACTCATCACGGGCCTCTCCGTGCGCATGGCGGCGTCGATGGTCGAGCATTCATTCGACCTCGGCACCATCCGGACGGTTGGCGATCCGGAGCGCGGCATCGCCGAGGCGCTCGCGATCGTGGCCGACCGTCACTAGCGGCGTGCCGGCGGGGCGGCGGCGCTAGCCGTGGAGCGTCGCGGTGCCCTCGTAGCGGGCGCGCATCGGCTCCAGGGGTATGTCGCGCCACGAGTCGGCATTCATGAATTGCTGCCAACGCACATAGAAGTTGCGCTGGTTGTGCTCGGAAATGTAGCGCTCCGCGTGCTCGCCGGGATACATCTCATGCGTGGTGGCGCGGCCGGTGCCCATGTTCAGCAGCTGGCTCGTCTTGCGGGCAATGGGGCTCCGGCTCGACATCGTCACCTGGCGCCAGTTGTCGAGGTCGTCTTGCTCGAAGAGGCCCGCGGGGCCGTTGTTCTTGCTGTTGCCGGAGCGCATGGCCCGCTGCACCTCGTAGGGTGCGTCCTTCGGCACCCAGCCGAAGTGCCAAAACTCCGTCATTTGGGGTCCGCGCGGCAGCGCCAGGCGGAAGCCCAGCACCGTGTTCGGGAACAGGCTGTGGTTCTGCAGCACCACCTTGCGCGCCCGGTAGGCCCCCAGGCGACGCTCGACCTCGGGCATCTTGTCCTTGTGGTGCTGCTCGAAGATGTGCTGGTTGTATTTCGTGAGGCCGTGGATGAAGCCCAGCTCGTCGTTCTCGGCGATCTTGAAGGTCAGCGAGTGGCCGTTGACGAAGACGTGGTGGTTCGGGTTGGGCACCGCGAACATGGGGGCATGCGAGATGGTGCGCTTCCCGAGCGCCCGCGCTTGCACCAGGGCGCTGGAGTGGTGGCTGATGGGCACGTGATAGTTGTCGGAGCAGTTGTCCACCGGCGTCTTCCAGTTCACCGGCTCCATCCACTTGATGGGGCCATAGGCGATCATGCCGGCGTCAAGGCGGTTGAACTCGGTGTCCAGATACCAGCGGGCGTCGCCGAGGTAGGCCTCCAGCGTCGGCGCCTCCTTGTCCCAGCAGGCGAAGATGAGGCCGGCGTAGGTGTCGACGCGCGCCTCGACGAGGCCGAGCTCCTCCTTGTTCAAGGCGCCGTAGTAGGCCTCCTGCTCGCCGGGGACGTATTCGAGGCGGCCATCGCTGCCGAAGGTCCAGCCGTGGTAGGTGCAGAGGAAGTTCT
>VGZX01000026.1 GCA_016872415.1 SAR202 cluster bacterium
ATGACCAATCCATCAGGGCGTCGCACCGTGGCCTTTCGGACTGCGTGCTATACTCGTTAAATGTCACGGCCTCGCGACAGTCAGGCCGCTGACGATTCCCACCGGTTCGACACTGAGATCATGGCCGTCTCCGACAAGCTCGAAGCAACCCTCCGGCGGTTCGAGGAGATCGACTCGCTCCTCGCCAACCCGCAGGTCACGTCCGACCCCGACCGGCTGGGCAAGCTGGCGAAGGAGCGGGCCGACCTGGAACCCCTCGTCACCGTTTTTCGCCAGTTCAAGGCCACCGAGGCCGCGCTGACCGAGGCGCGTTCGCTCGCCGAGAGCGATGACCCCGAGCTCGCCAGCCTGGCGCGAGACGAGATCCCCGTCCTCACCGCGAGGTTCGACCAGCTGGAGGCTCAAGTCCGCGCGGCGCTGGTGCCGAAGGACCCCAACGACGAGAAGAACGTCATCGTCGAGATTCGCGGCGGCACCGGCGGCGAGGAAGCCGCGCTGTTCGCGACCGACCTCTACCGCATGTACCTGCGCTTCGCCCAACGCCGCGGCCTGCGGACCGAGGTGATGGACATTAGCGAGACCGAGCAGGGCGGCATCAAGGAGGTCGTGTTCGAGGTGTCCGGCCGCGGCGCCTACAGCCTCTTCAAGCACGAAGGGGGCGTCCACCGGGTGCAGCGGGTGCCGTCGACCGAGGCGCAGGGGCGCATCCACACCTCGACCGCCACGGTGGCGATCATGCCGGAGGCGGAGGAGGTCGACGTGCACATCAACCCGAACGATCTGCGTATCGACATCTTCCACTCGGGCGGCGCCGGCGGCCAGAACGTCAACAAGGTCGCCACGGCGGTGCGGATGGTGCACCTGCCCACCGGCATCGTGGCCGTCTGCCAGGACGAACGCTCGCAGCTGAAGAACCGCACGAAGGCCATGACCATTCTGCGCTCACGCCTGCTGGAGCGCGAGACGCGAGCGCAACAGGAAGAGACCGCCGCGACCCGCCGCTCGCAAGTCGGCTCGGCGGAGCGTTCCGAGAAGGTACGCACCTACAACTTCCCGCAGGACCGGCTGACCGACCACCGCATCGGCCTCACCGTGCACGGCCTCGACCGCATCATGGCGGGTGACTTGGATGAGGTCATCTCGGCGCTCCAGGCCGACGAGCACGCGCGCAAGCTGCAAGAGGCGGTTGCGTGAGCACCCTCGGCGCGCTCCTTCGCCAAACGGAGGCGCGGCTCGCCAAGGCCGGCATTCCCGACGCGCGCCTCGAAGCCGAGCTGCTCTGGACCACCGCCCTCAACACGGACCGCACGCACCTGTACGCGATGCTGCGCGACACGCCCGGCCCGGCCGCCGCCGAGGCCGCGCGGCAGCTCATCGTCCGCCGGCTCGACCGCGAGCCGGTGTTCTACATCATGGGCCACCGGGAATTTCACGGCCATGACCTGCTCGTAAGCCCCGGCGTGCTCATCCCCCGACAGGACACCGAGACGCTGGTGGACGAGGCGCTCCGCCTGCTGGCCGCGCTGGGCGCGCCAAACCCAATCGTGGCGGACGTGGGCTGCGGCAGCGGCGCCATCGCCATCGCCATCGCGGCGGCCGTGCCGGGCGCGACCGTCCACGCGATCGACGTCTCGGACGCGGCGCTCGCGTTGACCGCCCGCAATGCGGACCGGCTGGGGCTGGGCGGGCGCGTGTGGGTCGTCCGGGGCGATCTGCTCCAGCCGCTGCCAGAGCCGGCGGACGTGATCGCGGCGAATCTGCCGTACGTGATGAGCGGGGAGATTCCGACGCTGGAGCCGGAGGTGTCGCGCTACGAGCCGCGCATCGCCCTGGACGGGGGCGAGACGGGGATGGTGTTCATCGAGCGGTTGCTGCGCGAAGCACCGGGGCGCCTGCGACCCCGCGGGACCATCGTGCTGGAGATGGACCCGCGGCAGATCGAAGCCGCATCCCGAACGGCACGGGAAGCGTTTCCCGGCGCGGCGGTGCGCCCGGTGCGCGACATGGCGCGGCGCGAGCGCGTGCTCGTCATCGAAACGTGAGCTATTCGGGCGGCGGTGACGGCGGCGTGCCGTCGCCCTCCCGCCGGTCGCGGCCGCTGGCCGGCGTCGGCGGCGGCTTCTTCGAGCCATTCGGCGCCCGGTCGTCGCGTTCCACCACGCGGCGCTCCGCGCCCATCGGCCGCATGCGCTCGTTCATCGCCTTCAAGGCATCGTGAATGCGCCGGTTGATCGTGTCCTTCGGATAGATGCCGCGCCCATCGGGCTCGCCCATCGACATGCCCGTCAGCAGCTCCAGCCCCTCGTCGATGGTGCTCACCGCGTACACGTGGAACAGGCCGTCCTCGATCGCCTGCACGACTTCGCGGTCGAGCACGAGGTTGCGGGCGTTGGCCGCCGGAACGATGACGCCCTGCTTGCCGGTGATGCCCTTTGACTTGCACACGTTGTAGAAGCCTTCGACCTTGCGGGTGACGCCGCCCACCGCCTGCACCCTGCCCTGCTGGTCGACCGAGCCGGTCACGGCAAGGCCCTGGAATATGGGCACGTTGGTGATGGCGGACAGCAATGCGTACAGCTCCGCGCTCGACGCGCTGTCGCCCTCCACCTCCTCGTATGTCTGCTCGAAGGCGACAGTGGCGCGCAACGGCAGCGTGCCCTCCACGCCGTACTTGCCCATGAGGTAGCCGGTGAGTATCTGGAAGCCCTTGGTGTGGATGCGACCGCTCATGCGGCTGCCTTCCTCGATGTTCACCACCTCGCCGCGGCCGGCGCCGACGCGCGCCGTGAGCCGCGACGGCCGGCCGAACGAGTAATCGCCCATGTCGATGACCGCCAAACCGTTGACCTGGCCCACCGATTCGCCGTCGACCTCCACGCGGAGGATGTCACGGTCGTAAAGGTCCTCCAGCTGGTTCTCCACGAGGCTCGAGCGGCGGCGGCGCTCCGCGAGTGCCTGGACCACATGCTCGCCGGTGACCTCGTTATGGCCGGCCTGCAGCGCCCAGAAGTTCGCCTCGGTGATCACGTCGGCGATCTCGGAGAAGCGGGTGGTCAGCTTCTCCTGGTCCTCCACCAGTCGCGACGAGAACTCGGCCAGCCGCGCGACGCCGGAGGCATGGAAGTGCAGCAAGCCTTCCTGCTGCACGCGGTTCATGACGAACGAGCCGAACTTGCGGATGTTGGCGCGGTTCAACGGGATGGTGTATTCGAAGTCGGCGCGCACCTTGAAGTATTTCGAGAAGTCCTCGTCCTCCATGAAAAGCAACCGGGCGATCATGGGGCTGCCCACCAGGATGATCTTCACATCGAAGGGGATGGGCTCGGGAGAGAGGCTCATCGTCGGCAGCACGGCCACCTGCTCGCCGAGGTTTTCCATGCGGAGCTCGCCGCTGCGTAGCGCCTGCTTCAGGGCTTGCCACACGAAGGGGTTGGTGAGCACCTCACGGGCCTGCAGCACCAGGAAGCCGCCGTTGGCGCGGTGCGCCGCGCCCGCGTGCAGCATCATGAAGTCGGTGCTCAACGCGCCCATCTTCAGCGCGTGGTCGATGCGACCGAAGACGTTGTAGTACGTCGGGCTGTATTCGAAAACCACCGGCGCGCCGTTCATCCGTGAGTTGTCCATGAATAGGTTGATGCGGTAGTGCTCCCAATGCTGCTCCATACGGGCAGCGAACGCGGCCGCCATCTCCGGCGAACCCTGCTCGGCCACCTGCTCCGCGGTCAAGCGGAAGGCCTGCATGTTCTCCAGCATGTCGTCATGCACTTCCTGCAGATACTCCAGCGTTTCCGGCCACTCGCCGTACTGCCGGCGCAGATCGTCGAACAGCGGCCGCAACGCGAAGTCGGCGATCTGGCGGTCCACGCCCTGGCGCTGGCGAACCACTTCCTTGTCGAGCTGGCGCAGCTCGGCCGTCCTGCCCGCCAGGTATTCCATCAGCTCGCGGTGGCGCTGTTCCAGCGCGGCGCGGTCCTCGGGGGGCATCGCCTGGAACTCCTCCTGCTGCAGCGGCTCCCCCCGGGCGCTCAGCGGCGTCGCCAGCATGGCACCGGGCGTCACGGCGATGTCGAACCCGCGGCGCTTCGCCTCCGCCAGCATCTCCTCGGTCATCCGGCGGTGCCGCGCCTCCAAATCACGCAGGCCCTCCTGCATGCGCTGCTTGTATTGCTCGCTCTCGAACGCGCGAGGCACCCGCGTCCGCACCTCGGTCACCAGCTCGGCCATCTCCCGGGCGAACTGCTTGCCCATGCCCGGCGGCAACGACAGACCACGCGGCTTCAACGAATCGCGGAAGTTGTGCACGTACACCCAGTCGTTCGGCGTGGGCCGCGAGGCCGCAACGGTGCGGAGGTAGGTCGCCAGCGTCGTGTTGCGCCCCGTGCCCACCTGGCCCGACACGAAGACGTTGAAGCCCGGCGTCCGCACGCCCAAGCCGAACTCGAGAGCGCGCAGCGCGCGGTCTTGGCCAATGGTGCCTTCCAGGGGCGCGACCTCGCGCGTCGAGGTGAAGCCCAGCTCCTCCGCGCGCACGGTCGTCGTCAGCCGGTCGGATGGGATGCGCGCGCGCTCGCAGATGCCCATGCCGTTGGTGACTCGGGACCGCTTCGATCGATCTGCCATCCCGGTACCTCCGGCGTGGGAATGCCTAGCCTCGGACCAGGAACAGGATACCCGCAATCGCCATGACCGCTTCGATGATATGCACGAATACCTTGTCGGATATGCGATCGACCACCAGTTTCGACATGTAGGCGCCAATCCACATCATGACGCCGATGCCGAGGCCAACCGCGAGCGCCTGCCCATCGAGCAGCGCGGAGTTGCGGTAAATGACGATCTTGGTGAAGTGCATGCCGATGGTGCCGATGGCGGCGGTGCCCACGAACGCCCCGCGCATGAGGCCGTACGCCAAGTAGAACGGCGCGCCGACGGGGCCCGCCGCGCCGACCAGCGCCGAGACGAAGCCCTGCAACATGCCCACCGGCAAGAACCCGCGCAGCGTCATCTTCATGCGCCCCTTGCCGATGTTGAGCCGCCGGACGGCGACCTCCAGCAGCAAGAAGGCCCCCAGCAGCCGCGTGAGCAGCGAAGCCGGCGCGTTCACGAACAGCAGGCTGCCGACCAGCGCCATGGGAATGGCCCCGATGAGGAACCATTTCGCGACCGGCCAGTGGATGCGCGCGCGGTAGACCCAGGCTCGCGCCGCGTTCGCCAGCACCATCGACACCGTGACGATGGGAATGGCCTCTTGGACTCCGAACGCCAACGTGACCAGCGGCAGCATGATGATCGCCGCGCCCAAACCCGCGATTGCGCCGACGAGGGATGCGAAGACCGCGGCGACTCCGAGGCCGACATACAGCAACCAGTCCAAATCGGTACTCCAGCGAAGGCATCACGTGTCGCCACGGCTCCGCATGGCGACGCGTGGGGCGCCGCGACACACGGCGCCCTACTTTACTCCGCTAGCGGAATGCTGTCAGGTGCCGCCTACTCGCCGAGGCGATCGACGATGCCTTGCGTCATCCGGTCGGTGGAGACGGTGGCCCCGCCCGCCGCGATGTCGCCCGTGCGGAGGCCGTCGGCGAGGGCGCGGTTCACCGCCGCTTCGATCGACCGCGCTTCCCGCTCCAGGCCGAACGAGTAGCGCAGCATGAACGCGGCGCTCAGGATCGCGCCGATCGGGTTGGCCTTGCCCTGCCCGGCGATGTCGGGCGCCGTGCCGTGGATCGGCTCGTAGATGCCCCGGACCTTCGCGCGCTTGCCCTTCTCGTGCCTCGGCAGCCCGGCGAGGCTGGCCGACGGCAACATGCCGAGCGAGGCCGCGAGCACCGACGCCTCATCGGACAGGATGTCGCCGAAGGTGTTCTCCATCACCATCACGTCGAAGCGCGTGGGATTGGAGATGAGGAGCATCGAGCAGGAGTCGACGAGCTGGTGGTCGAGCGCGACGTCGGGGTAGTCCTTGTGCGCCTCCTCGGCCACCTGCCGCCAGAGACGGCTCGACTCGAGGACATTCGCCTTGTCGACCGAGGTGAGCTTCTTGCGACGGCCGCGAGCGAGCTCGAAGCCGACGCGCACGATGCGGTCGATCTCCTTCTCGGAGTAGACCATCGTGTCGACGCCCTTGCGCCCGGACGCGGTCTGCCAGCGCCGCTTCGGCTTGCCGTAGTAGAGGCCGCCCGTGAGCTCGCGCAGGATGATGATGTCGGCGCCGCGGATGCGGTCGTTCTTGACCGGGCTGGAATCCTCCATGCCCGCGATGACCTTCACCGGGCGAATGTTGGCATACAGCCCCAGCGCCTTGCGAATGCCAATGATGGCCGCCTCGGGGCGCACGGGCGCGTTGTCCCACTTGGGGCCGCCCACCGCGCCGAACAGCACGGCGTCGGCGCGTTTCGCCGCCTTGATCGTTTCGTTCCGCAGCGGCGTGCCGAACTGGTCGATGGCGGCGCCGCCGATGATGTCGCTCGCGTAGCGCACTTTGTGCTTGAATCGCTTCGCGACGGCGTCCAGCACCTGTTGAGCGGCGCCCGTGACCTCAACGCCGATGCCGTCGCCGGGCAGAACGAGAATGTTGAGCGTAGCCATCGCAACCTCGGGGGATGTGTGTTTCTAGGCGCCGCGCGCGGGAACGTGCGTCCGCTCGTACTTCGTGATCGCGTCGGCCTTGGTCAACGTCATGGCGATGTCGTCCCAGCCGTTCAGCAGTTTCTCGCGGGCGAACGCATCGACGGGGAAGCGCACGCTGAAACCGTGGTCGTCGCTGACGGTGGTGTTTTCGAGGTCCACCGTGATCCGATAGTTGGGGATCTCCAGCGCGCGCGACATCAGCGTCTGCACCGCATCGTCGGGCAGCACCACGGGCAGCAGGCCGTTCTGGTAGCAGTTGTTGCGGAAGATGTCGGCGAAAGATGGCGCGATGATGGCGCGAAAGCCGTACTGTTGCAACGCCCACGGGGCATGCTCGCGCGACGAGCCGCAGCCGAAGTTATCGCCCGCGACCATGACCGTGGCGCCCTTGTATTGGGGCTTATTGAGGATGAAGTCGGGGTTGGGCTGGCCGTTCGGCAGGTAACGCCAGGAATGGAACAACAGCTCGCCGAAGCCGACTCGGTCGATCTTTTTGAGGAACACGGCGGGGATGATCTGATCGGTGTCGACGCCTGCGCGGTCCATCGGCAGGACCAAGCCGGTGTGCTTCTTGAAGGGATCCATTGTGCTTCTCCTGCGGCTCGAAGGCAGCCGAGTGGTGATGACGCGGCTCGGTTCGTGCCTAGTTCCAGTTGCGGATGTCGACGAAATGGCCGGCGATGGCGGCGGCGGCGGCCATGGCGGGGCTCACGAGGTGCGTGCGGCCGCCCTTGCCCTGACGTCCCTCGAAGTTACGGTTGGACGTGGAGGCGCTGCGCTCGCCCGGCGAGAGTGTGTCGGGGTTCATGCCAAGACACATCGAGCAGCCCGCCTCCCGCCACTCGAACCCGGCCTCGCGGAAGACCCGGTCCAGGCCCTCTTGCTCGGCCTGGTGCTTGATGTGCGTGGAGCCGGGCACGACCATGGCCCGCACGGTGGACGCGACCTTGCGTCCCTTCGCGACGGCGGCCGCGGCGCGCAAGTCCTCGATGCGCGAATTCGTGCACGAGCCGATGAACACGCGGTCGATCTTGATGTCCTGAATCGGTGTGCCGGGCTTGAGGCCCATGTAGGCCAGGGCGCGCTCGGCGGAGTCCCGCTCGATGGCCGTCTTGTAGTCGCTGGGCGATGGCACCTTGCCGGTGACCGGCAGCACCTGGCCGGGGTTGGTGCCCCAGGTAACGTGCGGCACGAGCGTCGACGCGTCGATCTCGACGACCTTGTCGTATTGGGCGCCCGGGTCCGACGGCAGCTGCTTCCAGCGTGCCACCGCCGCGTCCCAGGCTTCGCCTTGGGGCGCGAACCGCCGGCCCTTCAAGTAGTCGAACGTCCTCTGGTCCGGCGCGACCATGCCGGCGCGGGCGCCCGCTTCGATCGACATGTTGCAGACCGTCATGCGGCCTTCCATCGACAGGCCACGAATGGCCTCGCCGGTGTATTCGATGGCGTAGCCGGTGCCGCCGCCCGTGCCGATCTTGCCGATGATGGCGAGGACGATGTCCTTCGCGGTGACGCCGGCGGGCAGTTTGCCGTTGACGCGCACTTCCATGGTCTTGGGCTTGTTTTGGAGCAGGCATTGCGTCGCCAGCACGTGCTCGACCTCGGAGGTGCCGATGCCGAACGCCAGCGAGCCGAAGGCGCCGTGCGTGGAGGTATGGCTGTCACCGCAGACGATCACCATGCCGGGCTGCGTGCGGCCGAGCTCGGGGCCGATGACGTGCACGATGCCCTGGTTCTCGCTATACATGTCGTAGTAGGTGAGCCCGAACTGCTTGGCGTTCCGGTCGAGCGCGTCGAGCTGCGCCTTCGATACCTCGTCCTTGAGCACGACGTCGCGCCGCGAGCGGTCGTCGGTCGGCACGTTATGGTCGGCCACGGCTAAGGTTAGGTCGGTGCGGCGCACCTTGCGGTTGTTCAGCCGCAGGCCGTCGAATGCCTGCGCCGAGGTGACCTCGTGCACCAGGTGCAGGTCGACGTAGAGCAGCGCGGGCTTGCCGGACTCGGCATGCACCAGGTGGCTGTCCCAAATCTTCTCGAATATCGTCTTCGGCGCCATTGCAGTTCCTCTCTCTCGACTCAAAAGTCCGCCAGCCGCCGCGGGCAGCAGCCGGCGGCGATGATAGCACTGGATTGGACCGCTGACAGCGTTACGGCGTCAGGGCGGCCTCCGGCGCCTTCGTCGGATCGCCCATCGCCAGCAGGCGGTTCAGCGCGTTCATGTAGGCCCGCGCCGAGGCGACGATGATGTCGGTGTCGGCCCCGCGCCCGATGTACGACACGCCGCCCTGCTCGATGCGGATGCTCACCTCGCCCACGGCGTCGATGCCTTCCGTCACCGCGTTCACGCTAAATTCGGTGAGCTTGTTCGGCACCTGCACGATGCGGTTGATCGCCTTGTATACGGCGTCGACCGGCCCCGCGCCCGTGGCCGCGTCGGTCTGTGTCTTGCCCTGCTGGTCCTTCAGCTTCACCGTCGCCGTCGCCACTTCGTGATCGCCGCAGGTGACCTGGACGTGCTCGATGGTGTACGTGTCCGAGAAGCTCACGCGCTGGCCGTTCATCAGGCTCATTAGGTCGCGGTCGGTGACCTCGCGCTTCTTGTCGGCCAGCTCCTTGAACTGGTCGTAAATCTTCGTCATCTCCTCCTCGGTGGGCGTGAAGCCCAGCTCGTTGAGGCGCGACTTCAGCCCGTGCCGGCCGCTCAGCTTCGACAGCACCAGCTCGCTGCGCGGCACGCCGACGGACAGCGGATCGAGTATCTCGTAGGTCGAGCGGTCCTTCAGCAGGCCGTCCTGATGAATGCCGGAGGCGTGGCGGAAGGCGTTGCGGCCAATCACCGCCTTGTTGGGCTGCACCGCGAAACCGGTGATTTGGCTCACCAGCTTGCTCGTGCGGTAGAGCTCGCCCGTGTTGATCGCGGTGTCGGCGCCGAAGTAGTCCTTGCGCGTCCGCAGCGCCATGATGACCTCTTCGAGCGCGGTGTTGCCGGCGCGCTCGCCGACTCCGTTGATGCAGCCCTCGACCTGCCGGGCGCCGGCCTTCACCGCGGCCAGGCTGTTGGCGACGGCCATGCCGAGGTCGTCGTGACAGTGGACCGACAGGCGCACCGTGTCGCCCAGCTGCGGCACGCGCTCCCGCAGGAAGGTGATGAGCTCGGCGAACTGCGCCGGGATGGCATAGCCCACCGTGTCGGGAATGTTGATGGTGGTGGCGCCCGCCTCGACCGCGGCCTTGACCATGTGGGCCAGGAACTCCTTGTCGGTGCGGCTGGAGTCCATGGGCGAGAACTCCACATCGTCCACGTGCTTGCGGGCGTGGGCGACGGCCTTTTGCGCCATCTCCACGACCTCCTCGCGGTTCTTGCGAAGCTGGTGCTGGAGGTGCGTGTCGGAGGAGGAAAGGAAGACGTGAATGCGCGGGTGCGCGGCGTCCTTCAACGCCTCGGCGGCGCGGTCGATGGCCTTGAGGTTCGCGTGCGCGAGCGACGCGATGATAGGCCGCCGCACCTCGCGGGCGATGCGCCGCACCGCCTCGAAGTCGCCGTTGGAGGATACCGCGAAGCCGGCCTCGATCACGTCCACGCCAAGACGGTCGAGCTGGCGAGCGATCTCCAGCTTCTCCTCGACGGTCATGGCCGTGCCGGCCGACTGCTCGCCGTCTCGCAGGGTCGTGTCAAAGATCAGCACTCTGTCTTCCATTTCCTCCCCCGATACTGGGCCGGTGCGGTCCGGCCCTGTCCATGCGTGGCTTACTTCTTCTTCAGGAACGACATCATTTGGCGCAGTTCCGCGCCCACTTCCTCGACCTGGAGCGCGGTTTCTTGGCGGCGCAAGTCCTTGAAGTGGTGTTGGCCTTCCGCGGACTCCGCGATCCACTGCCGCGCGAAGGTGCCGTCCTGAATCTCCTTCAGGATCTGCTGCATGCTGTCCTTCACGTGCTGGTCGACGATGCGCGGACCCCGCGTGTAGTCGCCGTACTCGGCGGTGTCGCTGATGGAATCGCGCATGTAGCGCAGGCCGCCTTCGTACATGAGGTCGACGATGAGCTTGAGTTCGTGGAGCACCTCGAAGTAGGCGATCTCGGGCTGGTAGCCGGCCTTCACGAGCGTGTCGAAACCGGCCTTCACGAGCGCCGAGGTGCCGCCGCACAGCACGGCCTGCTCGCCGAACAGGTCGGTTTCCGTTTCTTCCTTGAAGGTCGTTCGCACCACGCCCGCGCGCAGCGCGCCGATGCCCGCCGCGTAGGCGAGGGCGTTCTGGAGCGCCTGACCCGATGCGTCTTGGTGGATGGCGACCAGCGACGGAACGCCGGAACCGCCGACGAACACCTCGCGCACGCGGTGGCCGGGGCCCTTGGGGGCGATCATCGATACGTTGACGTTGGAAGGAGGAACGATCTCCTTGTAGTGGATGTTGAACCCGTGCGCGAACATCAGCGTCTTCCTGCTGTTCAAGTGCGGCTCGATCGCCTCCTTATACAGCCTCGGCGCGGCCATGTCGGGCACGAGGACCATGATGACGTCGGCTTGCTTGGCGACGTTGGCTGGCAGGTCCACCTTCACGCCGGCGGCCTCGGCCTTGGCGCGGCTCTTGCTGGTTTGCGGCAAGCCCACGATCACGCTCACGCCGCTGTCCATGAGGTTGAGCGCGTGGGCGTGGCCCTGGCTGCCATAACCCATGATGCCGACCGTCTTGCCCTTCAGCCGGCCGATGTCCCCGTCCTTCTCGTAATAGATCGTCGCCATGCGCTTTCGTTCTTCCTTTCGTGGTGATGCGGGCCTGGGCCGTGATGTTACGGCACGACCTCCGTGTCGGGCGCGCTTTGGGCGGCAACCGGCGCTGACGCCGGCTTCGCGCCCGTGGCAGCCGCGCCGCGCGCCATGGCGATGCGCCCGGTGCGCATCACTTCGCGGATGCCGAATGGCTTCAACAGTTTCATGATGGCGTCGACTTTCTCCTCGTCGCCGGTAACCTCAACGATGACCGTGTCGGCGGCAACGTCGACGATGCCCGCACGGAAAATGTCCACGATCTGAATGATCTCCGAGCGCGTGTCGGCGCTCGCCTTCACCTTGATCAGCGCCAGCTCGCGCGCGACCACCTGCTCGTGCGATATGTCGTTCACTCGCACGACGTCGACCAACTTGTAGAGCTGCTTGGTGACCTGCTCCACGACCCACTCATCGCCATGGACCACGAAGGTCATGCGCGACAGGTTCGGCTGCTCGCTCGCGCCGACGGCCAGGCTGGAGATGTTGAAGCCACGCCGGCGGAACAGCCCGGAGACGCGCGTCAGCACGCCGGGACGGTCCTCGACCAGCGCCGTGATGGTGTGCACGTGCCCGTTTACCGCCGCCATGCCGCTTCTCCTTCCAGCGTCGGGCCCTCGACCATCTCGGCGACGCTTTCACCGGCGGGCACATGAGGGTACACGTTCTCCTCCGGCTCCACGCGGAAGTCGATGAGCGCGGGACCATCGACCGCCATCGCGTCCTCGATGGCCTTACGCACCTGCGCGCGCTCGGTGACGCGGGTCGCCCAGATGCCATAGGCCTGCGCCAGCATGACGAAATCCGGGTTGCCGGAGTATTCGACCGCGACGCGGCTGCGATCGTGGAACAGGTCTTGCAGCTGTCGCACCATGCCGAGAAAGTTGTTGTTGAGGATGGCGAACTTCACGTTCACCTTGTGCTCCACCATGGTCGCCAGCTCCGACATGGTCATCTGGAAGCCGCCGTCGCCGGCGATGCTCCACACGGCCTTGTCGGGGCGCGCGAACCAGGCGCCCATCGCGCCGGGCACCTCGAACCCCATCGTGCCGAGGCCGCCCGAGGTGAGCCAGGTGTTCGGCTCCTTGAAGTGGTAGTGCTGGGCGGCCCACATCTGGTGCTGCCCCACTCCGGTCACCAGCAGCGCGCGGCCATCGGTGACCTCCGACAGCTCGCGGATGACGTATTGCGGCAACAGTTTGCTGGATTCGCGGACCTTGTCCGATGGATGCTCGCGGCGCAACTCGTTGATCTCGCGGATCCAGTCGACATGCGTCGCCTGCTCCACCTCCCGCGCCAGTGCATGCAGCACGCGCTTCGCATCGCCCACGATGGGCACGGTCACGCGCACGTTCTTGCCGACCTCGGCGGGGTCGATGTCGATGTGGATCACGCGGGCATTCGGCGCGAAGGCGCTCAGGCGGCCCGTCACCCGGTCGTCGAACCGCATGCCCACCGCGATGAGCAGGTCGGAGCGGTCGATCGCCCAGTTGTTGTAGGCCATGCCATGCATGCCGGGCATGCCCAGGGCAAGCACGTGCCCCTCGTCGAAGGCGCTGATGCCCAGCAGCGTGGTGATCACCGGTATCTGGGCCTTCTCGGCCAGCTCGCGCAGCTCCGCGAAGGCGCCCGAGATGATGACGCCGTGGCCCGCCAAGATGACCGGGCGCCGAGCCTCCTTGATTAGCCGCGCCGCGCGCTTGATCATCTGCCCGTGGCCTTCCAGCGTTGGCTTGTAGCCGCGCAACGCCACCGACTCCGGGTACTGGAACTCCGCCTTCTCGGTCAGCACGTCGCGTGGGAAGTCGATGAGCACCGGTCCCGGGCGGCCCGTGCGGGCGATGTGGAACGCCTCCTTCATCACGCGCGGCACGTCGCCCGCGCTCATCACCAGATAGTTGTGCTTGGTGATGGGCAGCGTGATGCCGGTGGCGTCGGTTTCCTGAAAGGCATCGCGGCCGATGGCGGCGCGCGGCACCTGGCCGGTGATGGCGATCATGGGCACCGAGTCCATCATCGCGGTCGCCAGCGGCGTCACGAGGTTCGTGGCGCCGGGGCCCGATGTCGCGACGCACACGCCCACCCTGCCGGAGGCGCGAGAATAGGCGTCGGCGGCATGGCCGGCGTTCTGCTCGTGCCGCACCAAAATGTGGCGCAGCTTCGGGTACTGCGGCAACGTCTGGTAGAAGGGCAGGATCGCGCCGCCGGGCAAGCCGAACAGCAGGTCGACCTCTTCCCGCAACAGGGACTCGCAGATCATTTGGGCGCCGGTCAGCTGCATCGCGTTGTTCCTTCTCGGACTGTCCGGCTCCGCGCACGGCGCGGGCCCGTCGTCCGGTTTCTCGGCGCCGCCTGTTTTGCGGCGCCTGCTGGTTTGCCTTGCCTGTTCTGCAGGCAAACAAAAACCCGCCCCTCGATCAGGGACGGGTTGTGATTCCCGCGGTACCACCCTTATTCCCGCTCCACGGCGCAAGCCGTGGGGAAGGCAACTTGAACGCGATAACGGCGCGCGCCGTCCGCCCTATCGCGGCAGCGATGTGTGGCCATCACCACAGTGACCGCTATCGGATTCAGGCGGACCGCTCCAGGACGAGTTCGGGCTCGCTTGCGTCACCGGCTCGCACCAACCGCCGGCTCTCTGGGGCAGCGAGTTCCCCTACTACTTCCCTTCATCGCGGGCAGCGGCAATAACACTACCACCACGCGGCCAAAACCGTCAACGCGCGCCCTCGCGGAAAGCCCTCAGTCGCCTTGTGCTAGCATCCGCCCTACCGTCATGTCATCCGAACCGCCGCCTCCCCGCCGCTTGCCGTCCATCGCCGTGCCCTGGGACCCGCGTGACGCCGTCACCAGCATGCTCCTGCTGCTCGGCGTCAACCTCGTCGCGCAAGTCATCGCGGGTGCCATCATCGGCGTGGTCGCCCCCGACCGCGCCGCCGAGCTGCTGCGGCAGCCCGAAATCCTCATCGCCACGACGTTGTTCCTCCAGGTGACCTTGGTCGCGGCCGCCTTCCTGCTCGGCCCCGCGCGTTACCGCGTCGGCTGGAGTTTCCTGGGGTTCACGCGGACGAGCATGGGGCGCGTCCTCGCATGGGCGGCGGTGGCGTTCGCGCTCAACATCGCGTTCAACATCGTCTACGGACTCTTGCTAAAAGAGTTCGCGCCGTCCGCCGTTCCCGAGCCGCTGCCGCCGGAGCTGCAAAACGCGAACACCATCGTGCTCATCGTCGCGGTGGCGCTCGGCGCGCCCATCGCCGAGGAGGTCTACTTCCGCGGCTTCCTGTTTCAAGGCCTAGCTGGCTCGCTGGGCGTGGCGGGCGCCGCGAGCGCCAGCGCGTTGCTCTTTGGCGTCGTCCACGCGCTGTCGGGCATCGCCGTGATACCGGTCGCGTTGTTCGCGGGAGTCGTGTTCGCGCTGGTGTTCCGGCGCACCGGCAGCATTTGGCCGTCGCTACTGGCGCACCTGGCCCAAAACTCGATAGCGTTGTATTCCGTATTGAGCATGCCCGAAGGATAGGCACATGAACGAATCGATCGCGCGCGCATTCGAGCAGGCAAGGCGGGAGCAGCGGCCCGCGCTGATCCCCTATGTGACGATCGGCTTTCCATCCTCGATCGAGGACACGGTGGCGATCGTCCCCGCCATCGAGCAGGCCGGCGCGGACATCATCGAGCTGGGCGTTCCCTACAGCGATCCCCTCGCCGACGGGCCGACCATCCAGGCGGCGAGCGAGCGCGCATTGCGGAACGGCGTCAATCCGCGCGCCTGCATCGACGTGGCGCGCAGGCTGCGGGAAGCCGGCGTGCGCGTGCCCCTGCTCTTCATGGGCTACTACAACCCCATCCTGCGCCATGGCGTCGAGCGGTACGCGAGGGACTGCGCCGACGCGGGCGTCGACGGACTCATCATTCCTGACCTGCCATCGCACGAGAGCGCGCCAATGCTCGCCGCCATGCGGCCGCACCACTTGGCGCTGATCCGCCTGCTGGCGCCCACTAGCACCGAGGAGCGCATCCGCTCGGCCTGCGCCGAGGCGGAGGGCTTCATCTATTGCGCCAGCGTCACGGGCGTCACCGGGGCCAGGGCTGATCTGCCTCCCGATCTGCCGGCGTTCGTGGGGCGCGTGCGGAAGCACACGAGCCTGCCGATCGCGGTTGGGTTCGGGATCTCCGAGCGACGCCACGTTGAGTCGGTCGCGCGGGTCGCCGAGGGGGCGATCGTGGGCAGCCGGCTCATCGCCGTGATAGACTCGGCGCCGCCCGGCGAGCGAGCGCGCCGCGCCGCGGAGTTCGTGGCGGGCCTCGTCGGCCGGAGCGCCGCGCCACGGGCGTAGCGGCCGCTCCGCCATCTTGAAGGGACGAGGCTGCGACATGAGCCATTGCCTGGGCTTGCGCGGCGCCACCACGGCGGATGCGAACACCCGCGACGCCATCCTCGACGCGACGGAGGAGCTGCTCCGCGAGCTGCTTGCCGCGAATCACGTTGCCGAGGATGACATCGCTGCGATATTCTTAACGACGACGACGGATCTCACTGCCGAATTCCCGGCTGTCGCGGCGCGCGTGCGGCTCGGGCTGGAGCGGACGGCGCTGATGAGCTCGCACGAGATACCCGTGCCGGGTTCCACTCCGTCGGTCATCCGGGCGCTGCTGCTGGTGAACACCAGCAAGCGCAAGGACGAGTTGAAGCACCTCTATCTGAAAGGCGCGGCGAACCTCCGCGCCCGCGGCTTGGAGAAGGCGTGACGGCGACACGGATCGACAGCGGTTCAGCCTTCACCCACACGGCCAACGGCCTGTGGACGCCGCACGACGCCCTGCTCTCCCCTCTGTTTACGCCGTTCACCCCCTATCCCTATACCAAGGGGCGTTTCGCGCGCATCGGTGCCTAGCGCACCGTCGAGCACCGTCGATTCGCGCCGGCGTCCCACCCGAACCGAGCACCCAGTCTGAACAACGCGATGGAAAGGATTGCGCCATGTCGCAACCGATTTACGACGTAAACATCAGGAAAGTGGAGCCGATGGTCCCCGCGGACCGGGTCATCAGCCAATACCCCATAACGGCCAAGGCCATGGAGACGGTGACCCGAGGGCGAGAGCAGATCAAGGCCATCCTCGACGGCCGCGACTCCCGCTACATGGTCATCGTGGGCCCCTGCTCGATCCACGACGAGCGCCTGGCGGAAGAGTACGCCAGCCGCCTGGCCCCGCTTGCCGGGCGCCTGAGCGACCGCATGCTCATCGTCATGCGGGTCTACTTCGAGAAACCGCGCACCACCGTCGGATGGAAGGGGCTCATCAACGACCCGCACCTGGACGGCAGTTACGACATCGCCACGGGCCTCGCCACGGCGCGGCGCATCCTTTCGCGCGTGAGCGAGCTGGGCCTGCCGGCGGGCACCGAGTTTCTCGATCCGTTCATCCCGCAGTACGTGGCGGACCTGGTGTCGTGGGCGGCCATCGGCGCGCGGACGACCGAAAGCCAGACGCACCGGCAAATGGCGAGCGGGTTGAGCATGCCGGTGGGCTTCAAGAACGGCACCGACGGCAACACCCAGATCGCGGTCGACGCCATGCTCGCGGCGCGCGCCCCGCACGCTTTTCTCGGCATCGACCGCGAGGGCCACGCGTGCGTGATCCACACCAACGGCAACCCCGCGGCCCACGTGGTGCTCCGCGGCGGGAGCAAGGGCACCAACTACAGCGCGGACGCCATCGAGCAGGTGCAGAAGCAACTGGCGAAGGCCGGCCTTTCGCAGCGCGTGATGGTGGACTGTAGTCACGCCAACTCCGAGAAGGACCACGCGAAGCAGGCCATCCCGTTCCGCGAGGTGCTGGAGCAGCGGCTGCGAGGCAACGAAAATGTCGTCGGCGTCATGCTGGAGAGCAACCTCGTCGCCGGCCGACAGGACCTAAAGGGTGACCCGAAGACGCTGAAGTACGGCGTTTCCATCACCGATGCCTGCATCGGCTGGGAGGAGACGGAGCACCTGCTGACCGAGGCGTACAAGGCCCTGGAGCCAGCGACGGCCTCCGCGGGCTAGGAGCGATGCCACGACGCTGTGATAGGCTCACACTGAGCAACTGCCGCGACCGGCGAGGTCGTGGGGGCGGAGCCTGCCGGTGACCAGCCTACCGCCCGAACTGCGAGCGAACCGCCCGCCCGGCCATGTCGCCGTGACCATCGGCGTGTTCGACGGAGTCCACCGCGGGCACCAGTACCTGCTGCGGACGCTCCGCGACCATGCCGCCGCGCGCGGACTCACGCCCGTCGTGGTCACATTCGCCAACCACCCGCTCACGGTGCTGCGGCCCGACGTGCAGCTCATCCTCATCACGCCGCTTGACGAGCGCCTGACGCTGATACGGGAGCAGGGCATCGCGCACGTGGTGCCCATCACTTTCACCCGCGACGTTTCGCTGCTGTTGGCGGAGGAGTTCGTCGGCGCGTTGGCGCGGGACCTGGGCATGCGGCATCTCGTGGTCGGCCCGGATTTCGCGCTCGGCTACCAACGCAAAGGCACGGTGCAACGCCTGGCGGAGATCGGGCGCGGAGCGGGCTTCACCGTCGAAGCCGTGCCGCTGCTGACCGTCGATGGGCTGAAGCCGAAGAGCACCACGATACGCAATGCCTTGGCCGTCGGCGATCTGCCGACCGTCGAGCGCTGCTTGGGCCGCCGGTTCGCGGTGCGCGGAGTCGTCGTCCGGGGCGAGGCCCGGGGAGCCGGGCTCGGTTTCCCGACGGCCAACCTCGGCATCGAGCGGACGCAAGCGCTACCGGCCGACGGCATTTACGCGGCGTGGGCCACCGTAGATGGCGCGCGCCACGCGGCGGCGGTCAGCGTGGGCGCCAAGCCGACGTTCCATGAGCATGGCGAGCGCGTGCTTGAGGCGCACCTGCTCGACTTCGCCGGCAACCTATACGGCAAGGACATCCGGCTGGAGTTCGTGCGGCGCCTGCGAGGGCAGGAGCGGTTCGACACGATCGATGCGTTGATTGCCCAGATACACCGGGACGTGGACGAAACCCGCATGGCGTTGGCGACGCCACGGCTCAAGTCTCAAGCCTGGTAAGACATCCCCGCGAGGCCGCAAGCGATGGCGAAACTGGACCCACGGCTCTTCCATAAAATCACGAAGCGCGGCGTGGCCGAGATCATTCCGGAGCGAGAGTTCGTGAAGCGCCTGGAGGAGGGCGCTCCGCTCCGGCTGAAGATGGGCTTCGATCCGAGCCGGCCCGACCTGCACCTTGGACACGTCGTGGGACTCCGCAAGCTGCGGCAGCTGCAAGAGCTCGGACACCGGGTAATCCTCATCGTCGGCGACTGGACAGCGCAGATCGGCGACCCATCGGGCCAATCGGACACGCGGACGATGATGACGGCAGAGCAGGTGCGCGAGAACGCCGAGACCTATATGCGGCAGTTCTTCAAGGTCATCGACAAGAGCAAGACGCAGGCCGTGTACCAGAGCGAGTGGTTTGGAAAGTTCACCCTCACCGATGTCATCAAGCTGACGTCCTACTTCACGGTGAACCAATTCCTGCACCGCGACGACTTCGCCAAGCGCTATGCGTCGGAACGCCCAATCGCGATCACCGAGCTGCTGTACCCGTTGCTCCAGGGCTACGATTCGGTCGCCATTCATGCCGATGTGGAGTTCGGCGGCACCGACCAGAAGTTCAACCTGCTCGTCGGCCGCGAGCTGCAAGAGAAGATGGGCCAGCGGCCTCAGCAGATATTCACCATGCCCATATTGGTCGGCACGGACGGGACGCGGAAGATGAGCAAGTCGCTCGGCAACTACATTGCCATCGAGGACACCCCCGCCGACATGTTCGGCAAGGTGATGTCGCTGCCCGACAACGTCATCCCGACCTACTACGATTTGCTGACCGACGTGCCGGATGACGAAGTGTCGGAGATCCGCCGGAGCATCGAGGGCCGCACCGTCAATCCGATGGAGTTGAAGAAGCGCCTGGGGTCTTACCTCGTGTCTGACTTCCATTCGCGCGAGGCTGCCCAGGAGGCCCGGGCCGACTTCGAGCGGGTGTTCCAACAGCGCGAGGCGCCCGCCGAGGTGCCCGCGTTCTCGCTCCGCCCCGGCGTCGACGGCGTCGAATCGGCGGATGCCGAAGGCGCCACGGTCGACCTGTCGAAGTTGCTGGTGGCGGCCGGGCTCGCGCCAAGCCGGGCCGAGGCGCGGCGGCTGATCGGCCAGAACGCGGTAGAGGTCGATGGTGCCCGCGCGACCACGGCGCCGCTGCGGGTGGCCTACGGCGCGCTCGTCCGGGTCGGCTCGCGGCGGTTCGCGCGGCTGGTGCGTGGCGAATGAAAAGCCTCACCGGACCCTGGCGTGCCGCGCTCATCGGCGACCTGCTGGTCTTCCTGCTGTTCCCCTTGCTCGGCGGCCAAGAGCACGAAACCGGAGTCACCGTCGACTCGATTCTCCGCACGACGGTGCCATTCGCCATCGCGTGGCTGCTGATCGGCGGCGCGATGCGGGCGTTCACGGCGGACGTGCTGCGATCGCCGGGGCGCACGCTGCGAACGGTGCCGCTCGCGTGGCTCATCGCCGGCATCTTGGGCAACATGGCCCGCATCGTGGTGTTCGACCGCCCGTTCGTGTTCGCCTTCGTGGTGATTTCCATCGGCGTCGTCCTCGTGCTGCTCACCGCCTGGCGCTTCGGCCTCGCGCTGCTCTTCGCGGCCAGGCGCGCGCGCCGCTGACCCACTCCCCGCTTGGGCCGGGCTTCGGCATCGCCCCGTTCATCTACAATGGACGGCACGGTTATCGCATTTCGCGAGGGACAACTTGTTCGAACGCACCACCCTGCCCAACGGCCTGCGCGTCCTCACGAGCTCCATGCCACACACGCGCTCCGTCTCCATCGGCATCTTCGTCGGAGCGGGTTCGCGCTACGAGGACGACCCCATCGCGGGCGCGTCGCACTTCCTCGAGCACATGCTGTTCAAGGGCACCGAGAAGCGGCCCGAACCCGCGATGATCAGCGGCACGATCGAGAATGTCGGCGGCGTCATCAATGCCAGCACCGACCGCGAGGTCACGATCTACTGGGCGAAGGTCGCGTCCGCGCACTTCGGGCTCGCCATCGACCTGCTCGCCGACATCGTCCTGCATTCGACAATGCCCGCGCACGAGGTGGAGCGCGAGCGCGGCGTGATCATCGAGGAGCTATCGTCCACCTACGACCAGCCAGACTCGCTCGCCGACATGCTGATCGACGAGACGATCTGGCCGGACCAGCCGATGGGCCGCGACGTGGGCGGTAGCCGGGCGTCGGTCAGCGCCATCTCCCGCCAGCAGTTGCTGGACTACTACACGACGCAGTACCGGCCAAACAACGCGGTCGTCGCCGTGGCTGGGAACGTCACGCATGCCGAGGTCATCGACACGGTCGGGCGGCTCATGGGCGATTGGCAGCCCGGTGAAGTGCACCCGTGGAAGGGTGTCGAAGCGGCCCCTTCGGGCATTCGCGTGACATTGGGTCAGAAGAAGACCGACCAGGCGCACGTGTGCATTGGCATGGGCGGCACGGCCGCGCTGGCGCCCGACCGCTACCATTTGGACATGCTGAACACCGTGCTGGGCGAGGGCATGACCAGCCGGCTGTTCTTGGAAGTGCGTGAGCGCCGTGGGCTGGCGTACGAGGTCCACAGCACGACGTTCCATTACCGCGACTGCGGAGCCGTCATTGTCTACTGCGGCGTCGACACGGCGAAGGTGGACAGCGCGGTCGAGGCGATCAAGGGCGAGATCGCGCGCATCCATAACGACATCTCTCCGGACGAAGTGCGAAAGGCCATCGACTTCACGACGGGACGCCTGATGCTGCGGCTGGAAGACACCCGCGCCGTGATGAGCTGGCTGGGCGCGCAGGAGATACTGCACAACCGGGTGCGGACGCCCGACGAGATCGCCGAGCTGCTCCAGTCGGTGACGCCGGCCGAGGTGCTGGAAGCGGCGCACCGCTACCTCGTGCCATCGGAGTATAAAATGGCGGTGGTGGGGCCGTTCCGCTCCGAGGCGCGCTTCCGCAAGCTGCTCGCCTGACGCGCACGCCCGGCTATCGATCCGAAAAGCGGAGGCCCGGCGCAAGCGCGCCGGGCCTCCTTGGCAATCACCGCACTGTGGGTCTAGAACATGCCGCCGCCGCCGTGGTCGTGCCCGGCGGGCATCGCGGGCGCGTTCTTCTCGGGCAGGTCGGCGACGAGGGACTCGGTGGTGAGCACCATGGCCGCGACCGATGCGGCGTTCTCCAGCGCCGCCCGGGTCACCTTCGCCGGGTCCACGATGCCGCGCTCCAGCATGTGGCCCCACACCCCCGCCTCCGCGTCGAAGCCCCAGTCGCCCTTCGACTTCTTCGCCGTGTCCACCACCACGTCCGCCGGCTGCCCCGCGTTGAACGCGATCAGCCGCACCGGCTCCTCCACCGCCCGCTTCACGATCATCGCCCCCGTCAGCGCGTCCCCCTCCAGCACGTCCTTCAGCGCCTTCGCCGTCAGCGAGTCCGCCGCGCGGATCAGCACCACGCCGCCGCCGGGCACGATCCCCTCCTCCACCGCCGCCCGCGTCGCCGAGAGCGCGTCCTCGACCCGCGCCTTCTTCTCCTTCATCTCCACCTCGGTCGCCGCCCCCACCTTGATGATGGCAACCCCGCCCGAGAGCTTGGCGAGCCGCTCTTGCAGCTTCTCCCGGTCGTAGTCGGAGGTCGTCGTCTCGATCGCCGCCTTGATCTGCCGGATGCGGTCCTGGATCGCCTGCTCCTTGCCGTGCCCCTCGACGAAGGTGGTGTTGTCCTTGTCGGCCACCACGCGGCGCGCCCGCCCGAAGTCCTGCGGCGTCACCCCGTCCAGCTTGCGCCCCGTCTCCTCGGAGATGACGGTGCCGCCGGTGAGGGTGGCGATGTCTTGGAGCATCTCCTTGCGGCGGTCGCCGAAGCCCGGCGCCTTGACCGCCAGGACGTTGAGCGTGCCGCGCAGCTTGTTCACCACCAGCGTCGCCAGCGCCTCGCCCTCGACGTCCTCGGCCGCGATCACGATGTTCTTGCTCACCTGCAGGATCTTCTCCAGCGCCGGGACGAGCTCGTTCACGGCGGAGATCTTCTTGTCGGTGATGAGGATGTGGGGCTCCTCGAGCACCGCTTCCATGCGCTCGGAGTTGGTGAGGAAATACGGGGAGATGTAGCCGCGGTCGATCTGCATGCCCTCGACGTATTCGACCTCGTATTGCAGGCCCTTCGACTCCTCGACGGTGATCACGCCGTCCTTGCCCACCTTCTCCATCACCTCGGCGATGAGGTTACCCATCTCGGTGTCGTGGGCGGAGAGGGAGGCGACCTGCGCGATCTGCTCCTTGCCGCTCACCGGCTTGGCCTGCTGCTTGATCTGCTCGCGCAGGAGGCTGACGGCCTTCTCGATGCCCTTCTTGAGCTGCATCGGGTCGGCGCCGGCGGCGATGTTGCGGAAGCCCTCGTTGATCATCGCCTGGGCGAGGACGGTGGCGGTGGTGGTGCCGTCGCCGGCCACGTCGTTGGTCTTGGTGGCGGCCTCCTTCAGCAGCTGCGCGCCCATGTTCTGGTACTGGTCCTCGAGTTCGATCTCCTTGGCGATGGTGACGCCGTCGGAGCAGACGTTGGGGGGGCCGAACTTCTTGTCGAGGATGACGTTGCGGCCGCGGGGGCCCAGCGTCACCTTCACCGTGTTCGCCAGCGCGTCCATGCCGATCCGCAGCGACTTGCGGGCCTCGTCGCCGTACACTATCTGCTTAGCCATGCGATGCTCCTTGTAATGAATGAACCAGCGGCGGTATTAGCCGACCTTGGCGAGGATGTCACGCTCGCTCAGGATGAGGTACTCCTCACCGTCTTCCTTGAACTCGGTCCCGGCGAACTTCGAGTAGATCACGCGGTCGCCGGCCTTCACGTCCAGCGCGACGCGCTTGCCGTCGTCCGTCACCCGGCCGGGGCCGGCGGCGACGACCTTGCCCTCTTGCGGGCGCTCCTTGGCCGTGTCGGGCAGGACGAGACCGCTCTTCGTC
>VGZX01000027.1 GCA_016872415.1 SAR202 cluster bacterium
CCCTCAACAGCTGGCCCGACAACGCGAACCTAGACAAGGCGCGCCGGCTGCTCTGGCCGATCAAGCAGAGGCATGGCCGGAAGATCTCCTGGGCCGATCTGTTGGTCTTCGCCGGCAACGTCGCCATGGAGTCGATGGGTTTCAAGACATTCGGGTTCGGCTTCGGGCGCCCCGACATCTGGGAGCCGGAGGAGATTTCCTGGGGCCCCGAGGACACCTGGCTCGGAGACGAGCGGTACGGCGGCGACAGGAAGCTCCAGGGGCCGTTTGGCGCCGCTCAGATGGGGCTCATCTATGTGAACCCGGAAGGGCCGAATGGCACCCCAGCGCGCTGGCGGCGGCCCGCGACATTCGAGAGACGTTCCGTCGCATGGCGATGAACGACGAGGAGACAGTTGCGCTCATCGTCGGCGGCCACACGTTCGGCAAGACCCACGGCGCGGCCCCCGCGAGCCACATCGGCCCGGAACCCGAGGGAGCCCCCATCGAAGAGCAAGGCCTCGGCTGGAAGAACAGCTACGGCACCGCAAGGGCGCCGACACGATCACCAGCGGCCTGGAGGGTGCCTGGACCAACAATCCGACCAAGTGGGACAACGGGTTTCTCGATAACCTGTACAAGTACGATTGGGACCTGACCAAGAGTCCTGCCGGCGCGTGGCAGTGGGTGCCCACGAACCCCGAGGCGCAGGGCACGGTTCCGGACGCTCACGATCCATCGAAGCAGCGGGCCCCCATCATGCTGACGACGGACCTCGCCATGAGGCTCGACCCGATCTACGGGCCGATTTCGAGGCGCTTCCACGAGCATCTGGACCAGCTCGCGGACGCGTTCGCCAAGGCGTGGTACAAACTATTGCACCGCGACATGGGTCCCGTCTCGCGCTACCTCGGCCCTTGGGTCCCCGAGCCGCAGCTGTGGCAAGACCCCGTTCCCGCCGTCGACCACGAACTGATCGGGGAGCGGGACATCGCTGCCCTCAAGGCCAAGGTCCTCGCATCGGGTCTGTCGATCTCGCAGTTGGTCTTCACCGCCTGGGCGCCGGCGGCGACGTTCCGCGGCACCGACAAGCGTGGCGGGGCGAACGGCGCGCGTATCCGCCTCGCGCCGCAGCGGGACTGGGAAGCGAACAGCCCGGCCGAGCTGGAGAAGGCGCTGCGGACACTGGAGCGCGTGCAGGCGGAGTTCAACGCAGCGCAGACCGGCAGAAAGAAAGTTTCGCTCGCCGACCTGATCGTCCTGGGCGGGTGCGCCGCTGTCGAGCAGGCGGCGAAGAACGCCGGGCACGACGTCACGGTCCCATTCGCGCCGGGACGGACGGACGCGTCGCAGGAACAGACCGACGTGGAGTCGTTCTCCGCGCTCGAGCCCACGTTCGACGGGTTCCGCAACTACCTCCGAGCCGGAGAGATATTGTCGCCGGAGACGCTGCTGCTGGAGCGGGCCACGCTGTTGACGCTGACCGCTCCGCAGATGACGGCCCTGGTCGGTGGTATGCGTGCCCTCAACGCGAACCACAAGCAGGCCCAACTCGGGGTCTTCACCGAGAGGCCGGAGGTGCTAACGAACGACTTCTTCGTGAAGCTGCTCGACATGCGCACGGAGTGGAAGAAGGCATCCGGCGCGGCTGAGAACGTGTACGAGGGACGCGATCGCGCCACGGGCGAGCTCAGGTGGACGGGCACCGCCGTTGACCTCGTCTTCGGCTCGAACTCTCAACTCCGGGCCATCGCGGAAGTCTACGCGTGCGACGATTCACGGGAGAAGTTCGTGCGTGACTTCGTGGCCGCATGGGACAAGGTCATGAACCTGGATCGTTTCGACCTTGCGTCATAGGCTCGAGGACGGCTTCCGGTGCACCCCGCGTCCACGGTGCTGACGGGTCGGGCCGAGCGATGCCGTGGCATCACCAATGACGAGGCCCCGCGGGAAGCGGGGCCTCGTTGCGTGACCGACGGTTATAGGGTGCTTGGAGCGGGAGATGGGATTTGAACCCACGGCCCTCTGCTTGGAAGGCAGATGCTCTGCCCCTGAGCTACTCCCGCTCGAGCGCCTGACGATTATAACCCCACGGTGGCGCGGCGCACGAGTTATCATCGCGGTGAACCAACCTCGGAGACACCGCCTTGCGGACGAACGGCAGCCCCCTGTTCGAGCGCTATGATGCCGCCACCGATATCGGAAGGCGGTTGTACGTCCATGACCGCGTGACGTCGACGATGGACATGGCGTGGGCGCTGGCCGAGGCGGGCGCGCCGCACGGAGACGCGGTGATGGCGTTCGCGCAGACGGCGGGCCGCGGACGGTTCGGGCGGGCGTGGCTGTCGGAGCCGGGCGGGTCGTTAATGCTGTCCGTCATACTGCGGCCATCGTTGGACATCGCGTCGCGGTTGAGCATGATCGGCGCGGTGGCAGTGCGGCGCGCGGTGGCGGACCTGGCGGGCATCTCGTGCACGTTCAAGTGGCCGAACGATGTGTTCGCGGGCGGCCGCAAGCTGTGCGGCATCCTGATCGATGGGCGGGTCGACACGGGCGGCGGCGCTGTCGTCGTCATGGGCATCGGCCTGAACCTCAACATGCGGCCGGCGGATTATCCGGAGATCGCCGCGATCGCGACGAGCGTGCTGGTGGAGTCAGGCAGGCGCGCCGCGCCGGAAGAGGCGGCGGTGGCCGTGCTGCGCGCGCTGGATGCCGTTCACGCGGAGACGGGGGCGGAGGTGCTTGGCGAGTGGCGCGGCGCGTTGCACATGCTCGGCAAGCGGGTGAGCGTCAGCCGGCGCGGCGGGGCGCTGGATGGCATCGCCGAGGACGTGGCCGCCGATGGCGCGTTGCTGCTGCGCGACGACGTGGGCGCGCTGCACCGGCTCGAATCTGGCGAAGTCACGCTGCGGGCATAGCCTGGGCACGGCGGCAGGCGCACCACGGCCACCTGCATGTTAGAATGGGTGGCCGAGTCCATCCGCAACGAGTAAGGCATCTTGCCCACGACACGCGACTTTCCGCCGCAGGCCTGGCGCCGCATCGTGGCGATCCGCGACCGGCTGGAGACGTTCCTCGACCGTCGCGGCTACGAGCCGGTGGCGACGCCGACCCTGGAGCAGACCGACCTGTTCCTCCGAAAGTCGGGCGGCGAGCTGGCGGCGAAGATGTATTCGTTTACCGATCCCAGCGGCCGCCGAGTGAGCCTGCGCCCCGAGTTCACGTCGTCGGTGGTGCGGTCCTATGTCCAAGGCAACCTGACGGGGCCGTTGCCGGCGCGCATCCAGTATTTCGGCACGGTGTTTCGCTACGAGGCGCACGATGGCGGCGGGTTGGAGTTCCAGCAGCTCGGCGCGGAGCTGATCGGCGCCGACGGGCCGACGGCGGACGCGGAGGCGGTGGCGCTGGCCGCGCAGGCGCTGGCGGTGCTGGGCGTGGAGGGCCACCGGATGCGGTTGGGCCATGTCGGCGTGCTGAACGCGATGTTCGAGGCGCTGCAGCTGTCGGAACGGGCACGCGTGTTCATCGTGGGCAGTTTCAACGACCTGCGCGATGGCCCGGCGGGCATGGTGCTGGTGCGGCGGCGGGCGGCGGAGCTGGGGTTGCTGGCCCCCCGGCGGTCGCGCGAGCTGCAGAGCCTGGTGCGACGCTTGAACGACCAGGACGCGCGCGAGATGGTGCAAGGGATGCTGGCCGAGACGGCGACGGGCCCGACCGGCCAACGGACGCCGGAAGAGGTGTTCATGCGCTATCTGAAGAAGCTGCGCGACACCGAGGACGCCGCCGTGATCGAGCGGGCGTTGGAGTTCGCATCGGCGCTCGCGGGCGCGGCCGGGCCCGTCGACGAGGCGATGCCGAAGATCGAGGCGGTGTCGGCTCAGTACGGGGTGGACGCCGGGGTGCTGGACCCGCTGCGGAAGCTGTTGAAGGCCCTCGCCCTTTATGACTTGAAGGGCGTGCCGCTGATTCTGGACTTCACGACGGCGCGCGGCATTGCCTACTACACGGGCGTGGTGTTCGAGCTGGAGCACCCACGGCAGCGCGGCGCGCCATCGCTCGGCGGCGGCGGACGCTACAACGGCCTCGTGAAGGCGCTGGGCGGCGAGAAGGACGTGCCGGCGTTGGGCTTCGCCTACGCGGTGGACCGGGTGAGCGAGCTGCTGCCCGAGGAGTTCGACGACACCATACCGGCCGGATCGACGCGGGTGCTGGTGGTCGCGCAGGAGACGGCGATCGAGAAGGCGGTGGAGACGGCGGAGCGGCTGCGGGCGCAAGGCATACCGGCCGAGCTCGACCTGTTGGGGCGGTCGGACGTGCAGGCGGCGCGTTACGCGCAGCAGCGCGGCATCGGCACCGTGATGCGCGTGGGCCGCGATGGCGTGACGAACGAATGGGCGCCGTAGGAGGATCGATGACGACCACGCGCAATGGCCGCCTGCGGCTGGCGATCCCGTCGGACGGAGAGATGTCGGAGCCGACGCTGAAGTTCCTGACGGAGTGCGGGATGGCCGTGAACCGGCCGAGCCCCCGCCGCTACACCGCCACCATTCCGGCGGTGCCCGGCGTCGAGGTCGTGTTCCAACGCACGGCCGACATTCCATCGAAGGTGGAGGACGCGAACGCCGACATCGGCATCGTGGGTTTCGACCGCTACCAGGAATACCGCATCGAAGGCGGCGATACACTGGTGATCATGCCGGAGCTGGGCTTCGGCAAGTGCGACCTGGTGATCGCCGTGCCGGATTCCTGGGTGGACGTGGCATCGATGGCGGACCTGGCCGACCTCGCCGTTGAGTTCCGGGAGACGGGGCGCGAGCTCCGCATCGCGACGAAATATCCGCGGCTGGTGCAGCGGTTCCTGTTCCGGCACGGCGTCAACTATTTCAGCCTCGCGTCGGTGACGGGCACGCTGGAGGCTGCCCCGATTATGGGCTACGCCGACATCATCGCCGACATCTCGGCAAGCGGCGTGACGCTCCGCGAGAACCGGCTGAAGCGGCTGGACGACGGCACCGTGCTCTCCTCGCAGGGGGCGCTGGTGGGCAACCGCACCGCGTTGCGCGCGCACCCGGAGCGCCTGGAGGCCGCGCGCGAGGTGATCGAGCGGATCGAGGCGCACCAAAACGCCGGCGGCTACTTCCAGGTGACGGCCAACGTCGAGGGCGCGACGGAGGAGGCGGTGGCCGCGAAAGTGCTGGAGTGCGCGGAGGCGCGCGGGCTGCAGGGGCCGACGGTGGCCCGCGTCATCGCCCGGCAAGGCGGCAACTGGTATGCCGTCACGGTCTTCATTCGGAAGCGCGACCTCACGAAGGTCGTCGACCACCTGCGCGCCATTGGTGGCGCATCGGTCACGGCCACGGACGCATCGTACGTGTTCCGCGACGAGAGCAAGGCGTACCGCGAGCTGCTGACGCAGCTGGGGATACGGTAGGGGGCACCCATGCCATACACCGACAAGCCGATCAGGCTCATCAAGCCGCACGAGCACCGCATCGAGGTGTCGTCGGGCGAGATGATCCGCCTGGAGGGCGTGAGCGAGATACTCACGAACGCGGAAGGCATTCACATGGCGGTCGCGAGGATACCGCCGATGGGGTCGTCTAGCGCGCACTATCATGTCAACTGCGAGTCGGGCATCTACGTGGCGAAGGGCCACGGCCGCTTCCTCGTGGGGGACGCGCTCGACGAGGTGCTGGAGATGGGCCCCGGTTATTTCCTGTACGTGCCGCCGGGCGCGGTGCACCAGCCGGTGAACGACAGTGACGAGACGATGGAGCTGATCGTGGCGCGCAACACGCCGGTCGAGGTCGTGCAGGAGTGGGACGCCAAGGAGCGCAGGCCGATCTTCACCAAGCCCGCCAACTATCCCGATCCGTTCCGGGCGCCGGAGACGAAATAACCGTTGCGTATCATCGAAGGCTTCGAACAGGGCATGGCGCTGCTGGACCGCCGCGCGGGCTTCGAGGAGCCGGTGCTGTCGGCGGGCGCGGCTCGGCGGACGGCCGAGGTGTTCGGCCAGCCGCTCTCCGCGTCGGAGTCGGTCCGGCGCATCTTGGCCGAGGTGCGTTCGCGCGGTGACGACGCGGTGCGCGAGTTCGCCCGCAAGTTCGACGGCGCAACGCTGGGCGAGATCGAGGTGCCGAGGGAGCGGTGGGCCGAGGCGCTCCGCTCGCTGCCCTCGGGGCTGGAGGATGCCTTGCGCGTCGCGGCCTCGCGCATCCGCGCCTATGCCGAGGCGTCGATGCCGAAGGGCTGGCGTGACGACGATGCCGGATTCGGCGAGGCGATTGCCGCGATCGAGCGCGTGGGGCTGTATGTGCCGGGCGGCACGGCCGCATACCCGTCGACGGTGCTGATGGCGGGCATTCCGGCCCGTGTCGCCGGCGTCCGCGAAATCGTCCTCTGCACGCCCATGCCGAATGCCGTGACCTTGGCCGCCGCGTACGTCGCGGGAGTGGACCGAGTGTTTGGCATTGGCGGCGCGCAGGCCATCGGCGCCATGGCTTATGGCACGGCGAACGTGCCGAAGGTCGATAAGATCTGCGGCCCGGGCAACATCTTCGTGTCCATCGCCAAGCGCGAGGTGTACGGCAGCGTTGACATCGACGGCATGTACGGGCCGACGGAGACGGTGGTGATCGCCGACGATTCGCCCGACCCCGCGCTGGCCGCCGCGGACTTGCTGGCGCAGGCCGAGCATGACGAGATGGCGTCGCCGGTGCTCATCACGACGAGCAGGGCGATGGCCGAGAAGGTGATCGCGGCGGGCAAGGAGCAGGTCGCGCGGCTGGAGCGCGCCGCCATCGCCGGGGCTTCGATGGAGCGCAATGCCGTCGCCGTGGTGGTGCGAACGGTGGAGGAAGCGGTGGAGCTTGCCAATGCGTTCGCGCCGGAGCACCTGTGCCTGCTGGTGGACGAGCCGTGGCGCTACGTGCCGCTGGTGCGGAACGCGGGCGGTGTGTTCGTCGGCGAGCATTCGCCCGAAGTGATGGGCGATTACGTCGCGGGGCCGAGCCATGTGATGCCAACGAGTGGCACGGCGCGGTTCGCGTCGGCATTGAGCGTGCACGCGTTCATCAAGCACGTGCCCGTCGTGGCGTTGAGTGGCGACACGATGCGGCGGCTTGGCCCGTCGGCGTCGGCGATCGCCCGGGCCGAGGGGCTCACCGCGCACGCCCGCGCCGTGGAGCTGCGGCTGGAGGGCGGCCGATGACCGTCCGCAAGGCGGAGGGGCCGCTGGCGCCGATACGCCCGAACCTGCTGAACTTGCCTCCCTACGAAGCGGTGGACCCGCCCGAGGTGCTGGCGCGCCGCGCCGGTATTCCCGAGGCGGAGATCGTGAAGCTCAATGGGAACGAGAACCCCTATGGGCCGTCGCCGCGCGTGCTCGGCGCGCTCGCCAACCTCGACAACATCGCCATTTACCCGGACCCATTGCAGGCCAACATGCGGCGGGCGCTGGGCCGTTACCTCGGCGTGCCGGCCGACGGCATCGTGGTGGGCAACGGCAGCGACGAGATCATCGATCTGCTGTTCCGGGCGGTGCTCGGCTCCGGCGACCTGGTGGTGGACAGCACGCCGACGTTCGGCATGTACCGCTTCACGGCGCAGGTGTGCGGCGGCGACACGGTGAGCGTGCCGCGTGGCGAGGGGTTCGAGGTCGATGTCGAAGGCGTGCTGAAGGCGGCGCGGACGGCGAAGATCATCGTGCTGGCGTCGCCGAACAACCCGACCGGCAACAGCGTGTCGAGATCGGATGTCGAACGGCTGCTCGCATCCGGCAAACTGGTGATCGTCGACGAGGCATACGGCGAGTTCGACGGCGAGAGCGTGGCGCCGCTGGCGTTCGAGCGCGACAACTTGGTCGTGCTGCGGACGATGAGCAAGTGGGCGGGGCTTGCCGGGTTGCGTGTCGGCTACGGCGTGATGCCGCCGCCGCTGGCCGAGCTGCTGCTCGTCGCGAAGCCGCCGTACAACGTGAACCAGGCCGCCGAGGCGGCGCTGCTGGCCTCGCTGGAGGACGCGGACTTGTTGAACGAGCGGGCGCGGCTGATCGTACGCGAGCGCGACCGGATGAGCGCCGCGCTCGGATCGATGCCGGGGGTGACGGCGTACCCGTCAGAGGCGAACTTCGTGCTTTTTCGAGTGCCGCCGGGCAAGGGCAAGGCCGTTTACGAAGGCATGGCCCGGCGCGGCGTCTTCGTGCGATACTACAGCGGCGCGCGACTGGCCGACTACGTCCGCATCACGGCCGGCACGCCGCGGCAGACCGACCGCGTGATCGCGGCATTCGCGGCCGCGTTGAACGACTGATCGAGGGCGATTCTTTTGTCCAACCGCATCGGCACCCTGCAGCGCAAGACGGCCGAGACTGACATCAAGGTGACCGTGAACCTCGACGGCACGGGACAGGCGAACGTCAAGACCGGCAACGGCGTGCTCGACCATTTCATCGCGCAGCTGGCGAGGCACGGGTCGATCGACATCGACCTGGCCGCCAAGGGCGATTACCTCATCACCGGCTGGCACCACACCACAGAGGATGCGGCCATTTGCCTGGGTCGCGCGTTGCGCGAGGCCATCGGCGACGGGGTGGGCATCCGGCGCATGGGCCACGCCCTGGTGCCGTTGGACGAGGCGCTGGCGCAAGTGGCGGTCGATTTCAGCGGACGTGGCTACGGTGTGGTGGAGCTGGGCATCAGCGACGGGCGGGTCGGCGACCTGCCGGGCGACCTGATTCGCCATTTCCTGCAAACGCTGGCCGTGGAGGCGCGCATCACGCTGCACGCCAAGGTGCTGACCGGGGTGAACGCGCACCATCGCGCCGAGGCGACGTTCAAGGCGTTGGCCCGGGCGTTGAGCGATGCCGTCACGCTCGACCCGCGCCGCGCCGGGCAAGCCCCAAGCACTAAGGGCACGATTAGCGGCTAGCGACGCCGACGCCATTCCGCCGACGACATGGAAAGGCCCCGTTCCGCACCTCGCGGAATGGGGCCTTTCGGCACGCGGGATGGGGGCGCGTTCTAGACCGCCGATACCTCGACCGAATAGGTTTCGATGACGGGGTTGGCGAGCAGCTTCTTGCACATGTCGTCCACTTGGCGCTCGGCGGCGGCCTGGTCGGCCGCATCCAGCTGGAGCGTCAGAAACTTGCCGACCCGCACGGACCGCACGCCGGCGAATCCGAGGGACTTCAGGCCGGACATGACAGTGTTGCCCTGCGGGTCGTTCACGGCGGGCTTCAGCATCACGTGGACACGCGCGTTGAACTGCATGTCCCTAGCTCCCCGGCGTCGGCGTGGCGGTGGTGAGCGTCGCGGCCGGCGTGTTCGTTGGGGCGGGTGTCGGCGTCGGAGGGGTGTAGCCGCAGCGGTCGCCCAGGAACTCGGGCGCCTGGTTCAGGTGTCCCGTCACGAACGTCTGCTTGGCGTCCACGTCTACCGAGGTGAACGTCTGATACCAGCCCCAGGCCGATAGCGCGATGGTGCCTTCCGGCAGCGCGTCGTAGGGGCGCATGACGAAGCAGCCGGGATAACTCGCCTGCGACCTGGTGAACTGCTCCAGGCGCTCGACGGTGGCCTCGTCGCCGAGGTTGTAGCTGATCGCGATGCCGCCCACCTCGAGGTTTCGCACGACATGCTCGTCGGCGACGGGCGCGTCGTGGATGCCCCAGGGCGCGAGCTCCTCGTAGTGCGGTCCCGACGTTGGCGGCGTGGTGGAGTAACCGGCGTGCGGATCGCCCACGGCGATGATCGGCGAGTCCTGCGGCTCGGCGCGGATGCCGGCGGCGCGGTTCGGCGTCGGCGTTGAGTCGACGCGGGGCTGCGCCACGTTGAGGTTGCCGAGCTGCGGCACGAAGAGGCCGACGAGCACGAGCGCGCCGATGACACCGCTGATCGCGATGTTGATGCCGCGCCGGCGGGTCTTCTTAGCCTCCGAGCGCTTTCGGCGTTCTTCACGGGCGAGGCTGCGGCGCGAAACATCGCGCTCGGGTCGATTGTCCTGAGCCAAGGGAACTGTCTCCTCGGTTTGCTTGGTGCGGCGGCCGGCGTGGGTTAGAGCAGCTTATGCCCCGTGAGGCGCTCGTAGGCCTGCAAATACCGCTCGCGTGTTTTCGCCACGATGTCATCAGGGAGTACGGGTGCCGGGGGCTCGCGGTTCCAACCGCTCTTCACGAGGTAGTCCCGCACGAACTGCTTGTCGAAGTTGGGCTGCGACTTGCCCGGCGCGTAGCCGGTGGCATCCCAGAAGCGGCTGGAGTCGGGCGTGAGCAGCTCGTCGATGAGGATGAGCTGGCCGTCGAGCATGCCGAACTCCATCTTCGTGTCGGCGAGGATGATGCCGCGCCGCAAGGCGTGGTCGTGGGCGAACTGGAACACCGTGAACGTCACGTCCTTGAGACGGCGCGCCAGCTCGGTGCCGGCAAGGTTCTCGACATCTTCCATCGTCATGGGCATGTCGTGGCCGGTCTCCGCCTTGGTCGTCGGGGTGAACATCAGCTCGGGCAGCCGGTCGCCGTCGCGCAGGCCCTTGGGCGCCGGAGCGCCGAAGATGGTGCCGGTCTTGTTGTATTCGGACAGCGCGGAGCCGGTGAGGTAGGCGCGGACCACGCATTCGACGTCGATGCGCTTGGCGCGCCGGACGACGGACGCTTGACGGGCGATCTCGCGCGGCAGGTTCTCGATGAGCGGGTGGCCGGCGGTGGCGCCAAGCGATCCCGGGTCGTCCGCCATGCCGACGAGATGGTTGGGCACGATATGGGTGGTCTGCTCGAACCAGAACCTCGACATGCGCGACAGCACGTAGCCTTTGTCGGGAATGCCATTGGGCATCACGACATCGAAGGCAGAGATGCGGTCCGTGGCGACCATCAGCAGCAGGCCGCCGCCGAGGTCATAGGTGTCTCGAACCTTTCCGCGGTACAACCGATTGGGCAGGGGCGTGTCAAGCAACGCTGGCACGGGCATTCTCCTTCGAGGTGATGCCGGCGCGGGCGAACAAGGCGTCCACGTGCCGGGTGTAGTAGCCGTAGTCGAATAGCGCCGCCAACTCCTCGCCCGACAACCTGGCCTGCACGGCGGCGTCCCGGCGGACGAGGTCACGGAAGTCGGCGCCTTGCTCCCAGCTGGTGGCGGCGTGGCGCTGCATCGTGCGGTACGCCTCCTCGCGGGCCATGCCCTTCTCGATGAGCGCAAGCATGACGCGCTGAGAGAAGACGATGCCGCGCGTGGACTCGATGTTCTCCATCATGCGCTTGGGGAACACCCGCAAGTCGCGAATGACGCCGGTGAACAGGTGCAAGATGTAATCGAGGGCCATGCACGCATCGGGGAACACGATGCGCTCGGCCGAGGAGTGGCTGATGTCGCGTTCGTGCCAGAGGGCAACGTTCTCGAGGGCGGTCACGGCGAAGCCGCGGATGAGCCGGGCCAGCCCGCACACGCGCTCCGAGAGGTCGGGGTTCCGCTTGTGAGGCATGGCCGACGATCCCGTTTGGCCCTCGCCGAAGGGCTCCTCGACCTCGTGTATCTCGGTGCGCTGGAGGCCGCGGATCTCGGTGGCGAACTTCTCCAACGATGCGGCGATGACCGCCAGGGTCGCAATGAAGTAGGCATGGCGGTCGCGTTGGACGATCTGGTTGGACAGCGGCGCCATGCCGATGCCCAGGGCCTTGCAAGCCTCTTCCTCGACCTCGAGCGGCACGGTGGCGTGCGTGCCGACGACGCCCGATATCTTGCCAACCGCGACCTGCTCGGCCGCCTCGACGAGGCGCCGGCGGTTGCGGCGCATCTCGTCCAGCCACAGGGCCAGCTTCAAGCCGAAGGTCGTCGGCTCGGCGTGGACGCCGTGCGTGCGGCCCATGATGAGCGTGTGCCGGTGCGCGAGCGCCTGCTTGGCGAGCACGTCGATGAACTCATCGACGTCGGCCAGCAGGATGGCGGCGGAGTCGCGGAGCTGGAGCGCCGTGGCGGTGTCCCAGACGTCGTTCGACGTGAGGCCGAGGTGGATCCAGCGGCCCTCGGGGCCGAGGCCGGAGGTGACGGAGTAGAGGAAGGCGGTGACGTCGTGTTTCGTCTGGCGGAACTTCTCGTCGAGCCGCGCCTGGTCCCACCGGGCGGCGCAAATCTTCGCCATGTCGTCGGCGGGGATCGTGCCGAGCTTGGCCCACGCCTCGCAAGCGGCGATCTCGACCGCGAGCCACCGATCATACTTCCCGGCGTCAGTCCAAATGGCCTTCATGCGCTCGCGCGCGTACCGGTCGATCATCGAGACGCCTCCGTTTCTCGGAGATAGTCCACCACGGCGTGAAAATCGGTGAGCTCGCGGTGCGGCACGTTGCATGCGCGGCAGAAGCTGAGCAAGCCGGCGCGCGCGAACACGAAGTCGGCCTTGCGCGCCGGGCAGGTGTCGGAGAGGCCGTCGCCGGCGTAGATCACCTGGTGGCCGCGCTCGCGCAGCTCCTCGAGGACGTGACACTTGCAGTTGCCGTGATACCAGTCGCAGGCCGGATCGCCGAAACGGTAGGCGAAGGTCACGCGCCCGTGCATGTCCTCGCCGTTTTCCACGGCGAACACGGGCAGGTGCGCGAGGTGCGCCTGCTGCAGCAATGCCCGGACGTAGAAGTCGAGGCCGTGGCTGACGATGGACACGCCAATGCCGCGTTCCACGCAGTAGTCCACCATCTCGGGAAAGCCTTCGCGTAGGCGGGCGGTTTCGCGCACGAACTGGGCTTGCGCCTCGCGTGAGGCCCCCATGGCTTCGAAGGTGTATTCCTGATACTCCTTCAGGCTCAGCTCGGAGCGGCGGAACCGTTGCCGCATTTCGCTCCAATGCATGCCGGCGACGGTCACGGGCTGGTAGCGCTCGAGCAACGGCGTCGCGACATTCTGCTCGGCGGTCGTGTCATCGAAATCGCAGAGGATCATCATGGCCGGTCACGCCGAGGGGTGCGCCGATAGGCTGGACCGAGGCGCCACGCTTCGGACCGGCGGCTATCGTTCACGGAGTTGGCGCCGATATTCATCATGCGCGGATCGAATCTTAGCATACTTGAGGCCCAGGATTTGGGCCGCGAGCAGCGCCGCGTTCCGCGCGCCCCACGAGCCGACGGCCACGCAGGCGACCGGCACGCCCGGCGGCATCATGGCGATGGAGTAGAGGGCATCGACGCCCTTGAGCTCGCTGGAGGCGAGCGGCACGCCGATGACGGGCAGCGTGGTGTGCGCAGCCACTGTGCCGGGCAACGCCGCCGCGCCGCCGGCGGCCGCGATGAACACCTCGATTCCCCGCGAGGGGGCCGACTCCACGTATTGGCGCACGCGGTCCGGGTTGCGGTGGGCCGACGCGACGGTGAGCTCGGCCTCGACGCCGAGTTCCGTGAGGAGCTTGAAGGTTTCCTGCAGGGCCGACTCGTCGCTCTTGCTGCCGATGAGGATGCCTACGAGGGGCATGAACGTTTCTCCTGGCGCCGGCCGTCGATGCGGGGGTGCCGGCGCGCGACCAAGGTTATGGTGTGCGCGTGGCACCGTCAACGGCGGGAGCGGTGGCGCGGACGGCGCGCCCGCGCGGTGGGAGCCCAGGTGTAACGTCGCGGTGGGGCGGTTGCGGTTCGGACCGCGCGCATTCCTTGACCCGCCGCATGGGCGCGGCTAGACTCGCCGCAATTGGCGGTTCTCGGCAAGACGCCGCAGCGCATCTCCAATGTTCGACACCGAAAGGAAGGCGATAGCCATGGCGACGATGACCAGCGCTCCCACGGATGTCCCGGTCAAGAAGGCACCGCTGTCGGCCGAGCAGCGGCAATGGATCGGCAAGGCCGTGGCCTTGATAGACCAGGAGAAGATGCGTCAGCTGGACTTGGCGATCACCGCCATCCACAGCCCGACCGGCAAGGCCGGCGCGGTGAACCAATGGATGGCGCGGCACATGCGCGACATCGGCATGGAGTCGATCTATCAGCCGATGGACGAGCTTTCCGGCAACGCCGCGGGCTGGAAGCGGGGATCGAGTGGCGGCCCATCGCTCATGCTGTACGCGCCCGTCGACACCCACTTCGAGGCGGTGGAGGAGGAGGACGTACCGTGGGTGGGGCCGAGGCTGACCGCCGAAATGCTGCCGGACGCCTATATCGCGCCCAACGGCGATGTGATCGGCCTTGGCTCGTCGAACCCCAAGGGCATGGTGACCACGCTGACCGAGGCCGCGCGGTGCGTGATCGCGGCGGGCATTCCGCTGCGGGGCGATTTGGTGCTGGCCTGCGCCGACGGTGGCATGCCGACGCAGCCGCCAAGGGACGAGCGGCACCAGAACCACGGCCTGGGCAGCGGCGTGACGTACATGATCAACCATGGCGTGACGGCCGACTTCTGCATCATCTCCAAGCCAGGGTGGACGGTCGCCTGGGAGGAGGTGGGCCTCTGCTGGTTCAAGGTGACGGTGCGCGGGCAGTTGGGCTACGCGGGCATCACGCGCAGCATCCCTGGGTTCCGCAACTCCATCGTCCACTCGGCCACCGTCATCCAAGAGCTGGACCAATGGCTGATCGACTATCAACAGCGCAACACGTCGGGACTGTGCTCGCCGCAGGGCGCAGTCGCGGCGGTGCGCGCGGGTTGGCCGCACAAGCCGTCGTTTCCGTCGGCGGCCACTGAGATCTACATCGACGTGCGGCAGACGCCCCGCCAGACGCCGGCCGAAGTGCGGGCCGAGTTCGCCGAGGGGATCGAGCAGATCAAGAAGAAGCACCCGCACCTGAACCTCGATTGGGAGATGTACGCGGCCTACCCCTCGGCGTCGACTAACCCGGAGAGCTGGGTGATCCAGTCGACGATGCGCGGGTGGGAGTTCGCCGAGGGCAAGCAGCACCACGCGCGTACGGGCACCAGCGGCCAGACCGACGCGTCGGCGATCCGCAACCTGGGCATCCCCACGGCGCGCGTCGGCTTCCCGCCGGTGCCGACGGTGCCGCCGGAGTGGCAGGGGTTCGGCGGCATGGGCGTGAGCCACATCCCCGATCTGGCGAAGGTGACGAAGGCGATCATTTACGCCATCGTGGACACGTGCACGCGGACGCGCGCGGAGGTGGGGTTGTCATAGACGGCGCCGTCGCGTGAAGTGAGGCGAGACGAGGGGCGGGGGGCAACCCGACCCTCGTTGTTCGCCGGGCAATCGCCGCGGGCCAACGACGTGGAAATGGCGGCTCACGGTGGGTGATGACTGTCGCGATTGTCAGGCGACGGGCGACGACCTACACTGGTTCGTAGTCGCCTGCGTGCTTAAAAGAGGGCGCCGGCCGGAGGGAACGCGCCGTGCTCAATACTGTCGCTCAACAGTTTCAGATATTCGCCGCCCTGCGCTTCAGCCAGTTCCGCCTCTACTGGATAGGCCTACTCGCCCAGGTGAGCGGGCAGATGGTGATGAACGTGACGATGGGCTGGCTGGCCTACGAGCTCAGCGGCTCGCCCGTGTTCGTCGGTAACGTCACGCTGCTGCTGGCGATTCCGCCCCTCACCATCGGCCTGTTCGGCGGCGTGCTGGCCGACCGGCTCGACCAGCGGCGCATCGTGGCGACGGCCCAGACCATCGCGGCGGTGGGCATGACGACGCTGGCGTGGCTCACCTTGAGCGGCAACGTCGAGCGGTGGCACCTGATGCTGTTCGCGCTGCTGGTGGGCACGGTGCAGTCGATGGACATGCCGAGCCGGCAGGCGCTCTATCCGCGCTTGATACCCGACCGCTCACACCTTCCGAACGCGGTCGCGTTGAACGCGATGACCTGGCAGATCGTGCGGCTGGTGGGGCCGGCCTTGGCCGGATTCATCATCGCGGACAGCGTGCGCGGGGCGGGGACCACCTTCCTCGTCAGCACCGCGGGCTTCTTGACGATGGTGGCGCTGGTGAGCCGCGTTCGCGTCATGGTGCCCCAGGTGGCGTCGCGGGGCAGCATGCTCACCAACCTGCGCGAGGGCGGGCGCTATGTGTGGTCGACGCCGGCGTTGCGGTCGTTGACGCTGATGACCTACGTGACGGCGTTCGCCGGCATGGGCTACCTCTACGTCTTGCCGGTGTTCGTTGGGCCCGAAGTGCTGGACCTCGGCTCGGGAAGCCTTGGGCTGCTCTGGTCGGCGGGCGGCATTGGGTCGTTCTTCGGCGTGCTTACCACGCCGCTGGTGCTGCGGCGCTTCCGGCCGGGCCGCGTCATGCTGACGGAGGGCCTGGCGTTCGGCCTCGCGCTGTTGGCGTTCTCGTTCACGCGCGACGTGACCACAGCGTTCGCCGCGCTCATCGTCGTCGGCCTCACCTCGCTGGCGTTCATGATCTCGGTCGAGGTGATGGTGCAGTCGCTGGTGAGCGACGCCCTCCGCGGCCGGGCGATGTCGATTTTCCAAATGTCGTGGAGCCTGCCGCCGCTCGGCGCCGCGGTGCTCAACTTCCTGGCCGGCATCGTCGGCGCTCCCGGGGCCATCGCCATCGGTGCCGGCGTCGTGTTGGTCAACATCGCGCTCACCGCCCTGATGGTGGGCACGGTGCGTAACCTCGGCGCGGCTCCGCGCCATGAAGCCGTGGCCTCCGCGAAACCCGCTCCGGCGGAGCCCGCCGGCTAGCCGCCTCCGCCGGCCCCGGTTACAATCCGCCCACTCGCACACGCCGGTAAGGAGATTGCCATGGCGCTCAGGATCAGCATGGCCGCGCCCCCGCAGTTCAGCATTCCGCAGATCGCCGACTTCATCGCCCGCGCGGAGCAATCGGGCTTCGACGGGGTCGGCATCGCCGATCACCTGGAGCACGGCCACGACGCCTATGTGACGATCACGCTGGCGCTCGCGAAGACAAGCAAGATCACCGTGTTCCCGTCCGTCACCAACCCGGTGACGCGGCACCCGTTCCACTTGGCGGGGTTCGCCAATTCGCTGGCCGAGCTGGCGCCGGGCCGCTTCCGCTTGGTGATCGGCACGGGCGATTCGGCCGTGCTGCACATCGACCGCAAGCCGGCGAGCGCCGATGAGTTCCGCGACGCGGTGACGAAGATCCGCCGGCTGGTGCGCGGCGAGACCGTGGCGTTCGGCAACCGCAAGGAGGAGCGGATACTGACGCTGGCGAAACAGCCGGCGCCCGTGATCGTTACCGCCAGCGGGCCGAAGGCGATCGCCGTCGCCGGCGAGGTCGCGGACGGCGCGATGTTCCTGATCGGCATCGACCAGCGGATCGTCGCGAAGGCGAGAACGTATCTCGACGAGGGCGCCAAGCGGGCAGGGCGCTCGCTGGCCGGGTTCACGGTCGCCCTCAATACGGTCGTCTCGATCGACGATGACCCCGTTGCCGCGCGCGAGAAGACCCGCGGCATGCTGTTCGCGTGGACGAAGCAGGGGCTTTACAACATCGCGTACGACGCCGTCGGCGTGCCGAAGCCGACGACGCTGAACGAGCCCAAGGACATTTCCGACGACGTGCTGGAGCGCATGGCGAAGGCCTGTTTCATCGCGGGCACGCGGCGGCAGGTGATCGAGCGCTTCGAGCAGCTGCGGGCGGAGGGCGTCGACGAGGTCTATTGCTTCTCGGCCGGCGGCGCCGAGGGGCGCGAGCGGATGCTGGACACGCTGGCGAAGGAAGTGGTGCCGCACATCCGCTAGGCGTGGCGCGCGGAAGTGGGTTGCATCGAAAGCCGTGGCATGATGTCATGGTGAGCACCGGCGCGATCGAGGAGGCTTGCGTGGCGACCACACGAGACCCGGCTCGCGAGACCCGCGACCCAGCGCGACTGGCTACCTGGTTCCGCGAGGTGCGGCAAGCCACCGAGGCGATTTGCAAGCCGCTGGCAACCGAGGACTATGTGGTTCAGGCGATGCCGGACGTGAGCCCGGCGAAGTGGCACCTCGCCCATATCACCTGGTTCTTCGAGACGTTCGTGCTGAAGCCGCACGCCCGGGGCCACGATCCGTTCAATCCTCAGTACGAATACCTATTCAACTCGTATTACAACCAGGTGGGGCCACAGTATTACCGGCCGCACCGCGGGCTATTGTCGCGCCCGACGGTGGCCGAGGTGTACGACTATCGGCGGTCCGTGGACGACGCGGTGCGGCTGCTGCTGGAACGGGCGGACGAGCGATTGTTCGAGCGCGTCGAGCCGATCGTCGTGTTGGGGCTGCACCACGAGCAGCAGCACCAGGAGTTGTTGTTCACCGACCTCAAATACAACTTCGGGATCAATCCGCTGCGGCCGGTCTGTCAACAGCGCGAGATCCCAATAGGCAAAGCCGCGCCGCCGATGAGTTGGCACGCGTATCAAGGCGGCATCGTCGACATCGGCTGGGACGGCAACGGCTTCGCGTTCGACAATGAGTCGCCGCGCCACCGAGCGTTGCTCCGGCCGTTCAAGCTGGGCTCGCGCCTCGTGACCAACGGCGAGTTCATGGAGTTCATGCGTGACGGCGGTTATTCGACGCCCCAGCTGTGGTTGTCGGAGGGTTGGGCGACGGTGCGCGTGGAACATTGGGAGGCGCCGCTGTATTGGGAGCGCCACGACGGCGAATGGTGGTCGTTCACCCTCGCCGGCATGCGCCCGGTGGACCCGCACGGCCCGGTGACCCATGTGAGCCACTTCGAGGCGGACGCCTTCGCGCGGTGGGCGGGCAAGCGCCTGCCCACCGAGTTCGAGTGGGAGCATGCCGCGAGCCGCGAGCCGTTGCGCGGCAATTTCGCCGAGTCGGGCGTCCACCACCCCGTGCCCGCCACGGGCGACGGCCACGGTTTGGAGCAACTGTTTGGCGACGTATGGGAGTGGACGGCGAGCGCCTATCTGGGCTATCCCGGCTTCCGGGCGCCGGAGGGGGCCATCGGCGAATACAACGGCAAGTTCATGATGAATCAAATGGTGCTGCGCGGCGGCTCGTGCGCGACGCCGGAGTCGCACATACGCGTCACCTACCGCAACTTTTTCCCCCCACACGCGCGCTGGCAGTTCATGGGCATTCGGCTGGCGGACGACGCCTAGCCTTTCCCGCTTGGCCGCGAGACGGAGCGGCGCTCAGGCCCGCTCGCCGGCGAATGAGGCGATGTCGCGGCGGTAGTGCGCGTTGGCGAATGAGATGCGCGCCGCGCCTTCGTAGGCCAGGGCGCGCGCCTCGGCCAAGTCCTCGCCTTGGCCCACCACGATCAGTACACGGCCGCCGGCGGTGACGATGGCGTCGCCTTTCCGCGCGGTGCCGGCGTGGAACACGGTGGCGACCTCGGCGGCGTGGTCCAGGCCGGCGATCGGCAGGCCGGTCGGGTAGTCGCCGGGGTAGCCACCCGAGGCGATGACGACGCCGACGGTGGCCTTCGACCAGCGTAGCCGCAGCGACGACACCTTGCCCGCGACCACGGCTTCCACGACGTCGATGAGGTCGTTTTCGAGGCGCGGTAGGATCAACTGGCTCTCGGGGTCGCCGAAACGCGCGTTGAACTCGATGACGCGCGGGCCGTCGGCCGTGAGCATTAGGCCGCCATAGAGCACACCGGTATAGGGAGTGCCTGCCTTCGCCAGCGCGGCGAGCACGGGCCGGATGCAGCGCTCTTGGACCTTGCGCTCTAGCTCGGCGGACCAGAACGGGGGTGGGCTGTAGCCGCCCATGCCGCCGGTGTTGGGGCCGCGATCGCCGTCGAACACGCGCTTGTAGTCGCACGCGGCCACCAATGGCGACGAGGACTGGCCGTCCGTGAAGCAGAAGACGCTCACTTCCTGCCCGCTCAACGCCTCCTCGATCACGACGCGATCTCCGGCGGCGCCGAACACCCTGCGGACCATCATGTCGTCGACGGCGGCGAGCGCCTCCTCGACGGTCCGTGCGACGACGACGCCCTTGCCGAGGGCGAGGCCGTCGGCCTTGACCACGGTGGGCGCGCCGTGCTCGCGGACGTAGGCGCGGGCGGAGGCGGCATCGTCGAACACGCGGAACGCGGCCGTGGGAACGCCCACCTCCGCCATCACTTGTTTCGCGAACGACTTGCTCCATTCGAGGCGAGCCGCGGCGCGCAGCGGGCCGAACGCCGGCAGGCCCGCGTCGCGAAAGCGATCGACCACACCCGCCGCGAGGGCCCCATCGGGGCCGACGATAGCGAGGTCGACGTGGTGGTCGCGCGCGGCCATCGCCAAGCCGTCGACATCATCGGCTTTCACCGGCAGGTTGGTGGCGATGGCCGCCGTGCCCGCGTTGCCCGGCGCGACGAATAGCCGGGGATTGCGGCCGCTGCGGGACAACTTCCACGCGATGGCGTGCTCGCGGCCGCCGCCGCCGATGACGAGGATGTTCACGAGCGGGCCCTCCCCAAGAGCGTTGCGATGACGATGGACGCGATGCCGATGGCCGCCGACATGACGATCACCAACGGCTCGGCGCCGCGGGCGGCGAGGACGGCGGCGGCCACGACCAGCAGCGCGCCGACGGCGGCGAATTGGAGGCGGATGAGGCGCGCGAAAGGGTACATACGGCTCGGGGTATCCGCCAAGGGTGCGAGGTGCTGGGCTATTCCCACTCGATGGTGCCGGGCGGCTTGCTAGTGATGTCGTAGACGACGCGATTGACCGCCGGCACCTCATTCACGATGCGGCTGCTGATGCGCGCGAGCGTTTCGTAGGGCAGGCGCGCCCAGTCCGCCGTCATGGCGTCATCGCTGGTAACGGCGCGTATCGCCAGCACGTGCTGGTAGGTGCGCTGGTCGCCCATGACGCCCACGGTCTTGGTGTCGGTGAGCACGGCGAACGACTGCCACAGCTTGTCGTAGAGCTTGTCGCGCTTGATCTCGTCCATCACGATCCAGTCGGCGGCGCGCAGCGTTTCCAGCTTCTCGAAGGTCACCTCGCCGATGACGCGGATGGCGAGGCCGGGACCGGGGAAGGGTTGGCGCTGGAGCACCTCGCTGGGGAGGCCGAGCTCCGCGCCCACGAGCCGCACCTCGTCCTTGAAGAGGTAGCGCAGCGGCTCGACGAGCTTGAGCTTCATGCGCTCCGGCAGGCCGCCCACGTTGTGATGTGTCTTGATCTTGTGGGCGGCGGTGCTTTCGCTGGTCTGGCTTTCGATCACGTCGGGGTACAGCGTGCCCTGCGCGAGGAAGTCGACCTCGCCGAGCGCGCCGGCCTGCTCCTCGAACACGTTGATGAATTCGGCGCCGATGCGCTTGCGCTTCAGCTCCGGATCGGTGACGCCCGCCAGGGCGGTGAGGAAGCGCTCGGTGCCATCGACAAACACGAGGTTGAGGCCGAGGGTACGCTGGAACAGGGCGCGCACGCGCTCCGGCTCCTCGCGACGGAGGAGGCCGTTGTTCACGAAGATGCAGGTGAGCTGATCGCCGATGGCGCGGTGGATGAGCGCCGCCGCGACGGATGAATCGACGCCGCCGGAGAGGGCGCAGATGACCTTGCCGTCGCCCACCTGCTCACGTATGCGGCCGACGGTTTCCTCAACGAAGCTGCCCGCGGTCCACGTGCCGGTGCAGCCGCAGATCTTGTTGGTGAAGTTGCGGAGTATCTCGGTGCCCTGGGGCGTGTGCGCCACCTCGGGGTGGAACTGGATACCGTAGAAGCCCGCATCGCTCGCCATGGCGGCGATGGGCGAGTTTTCGCTGAAGGCCAAGGC
>VGZX01000028.1 GCA_016872415.1 SAR202 cluster bacterium
CCCCGGTCGACGAAGTAGGGCATTTGCCACAGCCCGAACGCGCTGCTCGTCATGCCCAAGGCGCCGAGGAAGAGCGAGAGCAGCCAGAAGGCGCGCGATCGAAGCACCTGACGGACCGTGAAGCCCGCTTCGCCCGCCGGCGCGCTTGCCGTCACGCCCTGGCCCTTCGCGCGATGTTGAGCCGCCCGTGGCGCGCCCGCTCCATCGGGGACCTCGCCATCGGGCAGATAGCCGTAAGGCTCCGGCCGGTCGCGCGCCACGAGGCCCATGAGCGTGACCACCACCACCACGATCACGCCGTAGGCGAACATCACCGGACGCCAGCCCCACAGCCCGATGAAGTACGTGTTGGGCAGCGCCATGACGCCCCCAAGGACCGGTCCCGTCATCGCGATGCCGATGGCGCGGCCCCGCCGCTTCTTGAACCAACGGCTGATGATGATGGGCCAGGTGACGCCATGGGTGGCGCCGGCGGTGCCGACGGAGATGAGCAGGAAGAAGAAGTAATACATCGCCAGGTTGCGCGTCTGGCTTAGCCCCATGAGGCCCAGGCCGACGACGACGGCCCCGGCGATGATGAGCTTGCGCGGGCCGACCTGGTCCGCCAGGAACCCGGCCACCGGCCCGACGACGCCGGACTCCACCTGGCGTGCCGACGTCGCGCCTGACAACTGCGTGTTGGTCCAGCCGAACGTCAGCAGGATGGGCAGCACGAACGCCTGAAACCCCTGAAAATAGGCGGCGGTCACCAGGCAGTTCGTCACGATGCTGGCGGCGACGATATACCAGCCATAGAAGATGCCCTTGCGGGCAGGCCGCGCCTCGGCGGCACCGGTGGTCACGCTCTGCTTGCTCCGTTCACCTGGAATCCTCGGCTATTATGCGCCGGGCCGCCACGCCTCGCGAACCCACGGTGGCCCTATGCGGGCCTCCGCGCCTTCTTCATGAACCACACCATCGGCAGGATGCCGAGCGAGAAGAACGCCATGAACCAGATCGCCGGATCGTAACTGCCGGTGAAGTCGTAGGAACGCCCCATGATGAGCGGCCCGGCGACGCCGGCCGCCAGCGACCCGCCCTGTAACATGCCGATGACGGACCCGAGGCTCCGCGCGCCAAACAACGCGTTGGCGATCACCGCGCGCATGGAGATCATCGCGCCCATGGCGATGCCCGATGTGACGTTGAACGGCATGGAGAGCCAGAACTGATCGACGTGAGCGAATAGGAGATAGAACTGAGAGAACGCCGAGCAGAGGCCCACGCCCAGCAGCACGATGCGGTAGTCCACGTAGTCGACCAGCCAGCTGCCGCCGACCCGTCCAAGCCCGCTGGCGGCAACCACGACGAAGGCGGTGGCGGCGGCCGTGGCGGCGGACATGCCGTTGGTCACGAAGTAGGGCACCTGCCACAGCCCAAAACCGCTGGAAGGCACCCAAACGCCTCCCAAGAACAGCAGCACCAGCCAAAAGGCAGGAGACCGCAGCACCTGCCGCGCCGTCATGCCCTGCTCGGCCACCACCACGCTCGATGAGGCGCCGCCGGCCGCCGCGGGGGCGGCGCCCCGCTTCGGCTCGTCGCCGTCGGGCACGTAGCCGTGCGGCTCCGGGCGGTCGCGCGCGATCAGTCCCATGAGCACGACGAACACGGCCACGATGCAGCCGTAGACGAACAGCACCGGCTGCCAGCCCCACGAGTTCACCATGCGGACATTCAAGATCGCCATGGCGCCGCCCGCGATAGGCCCCAGGGTGCCGAGCCCAATCGCGAGCCCCCGTCGCCTCTTGAACCAACGGCTGATGATGATGGGCCAGGTGACGCCATGGGTCGCGCCGGCGGTGCCGACGGAGATGAGCAGGAAGAAGAAGTAATACATCGCCAGGTTGCGTGTCTGGCTGAGGCCGATGAGGCCGAGGCCCGCGATGACGCCCCCGGCGATGATGAGCTTGCGCGGCCCGGCCTTGTCCGACAGGAAGCCGACGGCCGGACCGACGATGCCCGATTCCAGCTGCCGCAGCGACGAGGCGCCGGCCAGCTGCGTTTGCGACCACCCAAACGTGTTGAGTATCGGCAGGACGAAGGCCTGGAAGCCCTGGAAGTAGGCCGCGGTCAGCAACGCATTCGTCAGGTTGCTGGCGGCGACGATGTACCAGCCGTAGAAGACCTTACCTCGCCGTCGACGGCCGGTCTCGACAGGGACGGAAGCAGCCACTGCATGTTCCCCTGGCGAACGGTGATACCAACCGCCACCGCCCGCCGCGCGCGGACAATCAAGACGCCCCGAGGCCATCGGGGCGTCTTGACCTATCGGTGCCAGTCTACCAGAAAGCGGTTACTTCTTGGCGGCCTGCTGCTTGGCCTTCTCGCGGTGCATCCACAAGATGACCAGGTCGTTGAACTCCTCGGCCATCTCGAACTGTACCCAGTGGCCGCAGTTCCGGTACACGTGAAGCTCGCTGTTCGGGTAGTGCCGCATGAGCGAGACGCTGGAGTCCAGCGCGGCGAAGCGGTCGTGCGCGCCGAACACCACCAGCGTTGGGTTCGGCACCTGGAACAGCTTTTGGGTCTGGTTGGTCTTGTTGCGGTCGCTCAGGTTCATCTTCGCCATCTGCAAGCGCATGTCGCGGAAGCCGCGCTTCACGTGGTCCTGCACGGCGTTCCACCGCATGTCGATCCACTCCTCGTTGACGAACGAGTCGTCGTAGACGAAGAGGTGCAGCACCTTCTCGACGATCTCGCGCGAGGGGTTGCGCATCATGTCGCCGAGCAGCGCCGTGCCCTGCGGCGGCATCACGTCGAAGATGGACGGGCCGGTGGAGGCGCCCATCAGGATGGTCAGGTCGAGTTGGCTGGTGAAATCGACCGAGAAGCGGATCGCGTCGGCGCCGCCCTTCGAGTTGCCCATGAGCGAAGCCTTGGCGATGCCCTTCGCCTTCAAGAACTCGCTCAACACCCGGGCGTCGTAGCCCGCCTCGTCGATGTCCTTGATCAACACCGCGTCCGAGCGCCCGAAGTTCGGCATGTCGATGAGGATGGTGCGGAAGTGCTCGGCGAAAGGCTCGATGTTCAGATAGAAGTTGAACCAACCCGATGCGCCGATGCCGCCGCCGTGGAGGAACACGATGGTGTCCGGGTGCTGCTCCCCCGCCTCGTGGTAGTGAATGCTGATCTCGTCCTTGTCGCCGCCCTTCACCTTCAACTTGATGTATTTCTCGGTGTTCTCATAGGTCAGCTTGCCCGTCTGCGTCAGGCCCTTCGAGTTCTTCAACACATGGAGTGCGGTCGGTTTTGCCGTCACGGACAACTCCTCTTCCCCCAGGTCGGTGGGGGCTCCAACGAAATTCTCGCCCCGCGATGGGCTGCGCCAAGCCTATAGAGCGGCGGGAACGCGGTCAAGCAACGCAGTCGGGCGCGGCCCCGGAACGGCGAATCGTGCGTTGACATGCGGCGCCGTGCCGGATAACGTCTTGCGCAGCCCCGTGGCGCGAGCCATGCGTCAGCATGCCGATGCGTAATCCTGCTGGACCAGCCTTGTACCCAAAATTGGGACGGCTGGGGAGGTGACCACCATGCCGCTTGGACTCGGACTCGCCGTTTCGCACTCGCCCCTGCTCTATCGCCCACGGGACCAATGGGAGCGGATCTACAAGGCCCTGGTCAAGGACGTCCCGCAGCCCAACCGGGCCAGCATCGAGACCGCTGACACCCTCGACTCTTACCAACAGCGCGTGAACGCCGGATTCGACAAGCTGCACCAGCTGCTTGCCGACTACCGGCCCGACGTCATCGTCATCGCCATGTCCGACACGGGCCGCGTCTTCGGCCCGGCCCAGGTGCCGCAGCTGAGCGTGCTGGTGGGTGACGAGATTTGGGGCACGACTCACTATGGCGAGATCGGCGAGCAGCCGGCGCCCGACAAGCGCGCGACGCTGCGCGTCAACAAGCCGGTGGCGGCATGGCTGGTGGACGAGCTGACCGAGGAAGGGTTCGACATGAACGTCAACCGCTTCTTCAAGCCCCTGGGCGACCCGGCCAACGGCGCCCCGCACTCCCTCACCGACCCCTACACGCGCATCGTCGGCAATCTCAACATCCCCGTCGTGCCGTTGTTCATCAACGCCCACAAGGACCCGGCCATCACCGGCCACCGCATGCCCCCGCTGGGGCGCGCTATCGCCAAGGTGCTCTCCGAGCGCGACGAGAAGATCGCCATCCTAGGCGTGGGCGGCCTCTCCGGCGACCCGCAAGGCTACCTTGCCGGCTGGGTCGACGAGCTGCTTGACGACTGGATGCTCACCCGCCTGCGGCGCGGCCGCTCGGAAGAGCTCAAGACGCTGTGGGATGTCGACTCGATCACCGTCCGCGGCGCCACGCGCGAGGTGCGGAACTGGATCGTGACCGCCGCCGCCATGGAGCAGGCCGGCGCGCGAGTCGTGACGTCCGGCGCCCGCGCGGGAACGGTCGAGTACGCGAAGGCCACCGTCATCGACTACATCCGGTTCCACCACGCCACGGTGGGCACGGCGTTTGCGTATTGGCAGCCCAAGTAGAAAAATAGAGGCATAAGTGGCGCGATAATGCCCGCCCCGTTGTTTACAAGCAGGAACCAACGGCTCATACTGCCGCATATGTGGTGAGACACACCACGGTAAAGGAGCGTTAATCATGCCAATTCTCATGGCTGCTGCTTCTTCCCACGCGCCGAGCCTCTTCCAGTCCACCTTCGAAGGCTGGGAGCGGATGCACCACCGTCTGAATGACGGGCACCCGCAGCCCCCGGAGACCGAGTTGGAGAACGAGCAGCTCATCGGCGAGCGCATGCCGCGCATCAAGGCGAACTTCGCCCGCATGAAGCGCGAGTACGCCAAGTTCAAGCCCGACGTCATCATCACCGTCCTGGGCGACCAGCGCGAGTGGTTCGACGGCTCGAACATCCCCAACCTCCTCGTCTACACCGGCCCCGACACCTGGACCGTCCACAACACGGGACAGATGGACGAGGACCCGCCCGCCGACCCCTACTCGGAGCGGTTCCGCTACCCGCTGCGGGTCGACCAGGACCTCGCCAAGCAGGTCCTCAACGGCCTGCTGGAGCAGGGCTTCGACGCCGCCTTCACCACCGAGATGGGCCCGCAGTCCCAGCCCGGCCGCGGCGTCCCCCACGGCGTCGGCAACGTCGTGCCCCACGCCCACCCCTCGCTCGACGTGCCCATCGTGCCCGTCTTCGTCAACGTCGACGACGGCCCGCCCGTGATCATGAACGGCGAGCGGTGCGTGGCGCTGGGCCGCGCCATCGCCAAGATCGTGGAGCACAGCCCGAAGCGCATCCTCATCACCGGCTCGGGCGGCATGTCGCACGACCCGCGGGGCTTGCGCTCCGGCTGGGTGGACGAGCCGCAGGACCACTGGTTCGGCCAGCAGCTGCTGGACGGCAACGTGGAGGCGCTGAAGTCGATGTTCAGCTTCCGGTCGGAGCTGTTCAAGGGCGGCGGCGGCGAGCTGCGGACGTGGATCGTGGCGGCGGCGGCGATCGACTACATGAAGCCGGGGCACCGGGCTAGCTGGTTCGACTACATGCCGGCGCGCAAGGTGACGACCGGCTGCGGCTGGGTGACGTGGCCGGCCATCGACGAGCCGGCGACCAAGCCCAAGGCCACCCGCTCCCGCAAGGAGGAGCCCGTCGCCGCCGGCTAACCGGCAACCCACCGAGCGACACATGGAAGGCCCCGGCGATAGTTCGTCGCCGGGGCCTTCGTTCACGCGGTCGGATACCTTATGACTCAGCCCACGTCCGAGAACACGACGTCGGGGTGCTGCTTCCGCACGTACCCCAATTCCCACTCCGACTTGAACAGGAACACCGGGTGGCCCTGCCAATCCGCGCAGTGGAGGGCACCGTGGGCCGAGCCCAGCAGGCGCCGCACGGCGTCATCCGGCCCCTTCACCCACCGCGCCAAGACGTGCGGCAGCCGCTCGATCTTGGCCTCGACGCCGTATTCGTCGCGCAGCCGCGCCACGACGACGTCGAACTGCAGCACGCCAACCGCGGCCAGCACGGGCTCGCGGCGCAGGCCGCTGATGGCCTGGAACACCTGCGCGGCGCCCTCTTCGTCCAGCTGCTCCAGCCCCTTATGGAACTGTTTGTATTTGTTGATGTCGGCGTTCATCAGCAGGCCGAAATGCTCCGGAGCGAAGCGCGGCATGCTGGGAAAGCGCAGCGGCTTACCCGCCGTGAGCGTGTCGCCGACAGCCAGCAGCCCCGGGCTGATGATGCCGACGACATCGCCGGGATACGCCTCGTCGATGGGCTCGCGGTCGCGGCCGAACATGCGGAACGCCTGCGAGAGCCGGATGCTCCTGCCCAGGCGCACGTTGCTCGCCGTCATGTCGCGCTCGAACCGCCCGGAGCACACGCGCAGGAAGGCCATGCGGTCGCGGTGGCGTGGGTCCATGTTGGCCTGCACCTTGAACACGAAGCCGGTGAATGATTTATCGGCCGGCTCCACGGACCCCTGGTCGCTCGCGCGCGGCGCGGGCGGCGGCGCCAGCTCGACCAGCGCGTCGAGGAACGGCTCGACGCCGAAGTTGTTCAACGCGCTGCCGAAGAACACCGGCGTCAGGTTGCCGACGAGGTAGGCCTCCCGGTCGAACGAGCCGCCGGCGCCGGCCAGCAGCTCCACGCTCTCGCGCAGGTCGTGGGCCGGCTGCTCGCCAAGCAGCTCCACCAGCGCCGGATCGTCGAGGCTCGCGGCGACGACCGGCGCCCGCCGTTGGTTGTGCGCGGTGCGCTCGAAGCGCAGCACCTGTTGAGCGCGCAAGTCGTAAACGCCCTGGAACATTTGGCCGTCGCCAATGGGCCAGTTCATCGGCACGGTCGCCATGCCCAGCACTCGCTCGATCTCGTCGAGCAGGTCCAGCGGGTCGCGGGCGTCGCGGTCCATCTTGTTGATGAACGTCAGGATGGGGATGCCGTGCATCCGGCAGACGTGAAACAGCTTCTCGGTCTGCGGCTCGATGCCCTTGGCCGCATCGAGCACCATCACCGCGCTATCGACCGCCATCAGCGTGCGGTAGGTATCCTCGCTGAAGTCTTGGTGGCCCGGCGTGTCGAGCAGGTTGATGCGGTAGCCTCGGTATTCCATCTCCAGCGCCGTGGCCGTGATGGAGATGCCGCGCTCCTGCTCCATCGACATCCAGTCTGACGTCGCGTGCCGCTGGCTGCCGCGCGCCCGCACGGCGCCCGCCAGTTCCACCGCGCCCGCGTAGAGCAGCAGTTTCTCGGTGAGCGTCGTCTTACCGGCGTCGGGGTGGGAAATGATGGCAAAGGTGCGCCGGCGCGACACCTCGCGGGTGAGCGCGTCGGCGTTCGATCGGCTTGCCTCGGTCAATGAGGACAAAACGCCTCCTTGGGCCGCAACGTCTGGAGAACCCTTTAATGCTAGTAGGTGCGGGCCCACTCTACAATGATGCCCGCATCCACCCACGAGGGAGGCTTCATGGCATTCGACGAGGAGCTGGCGGCGCGCATAAGCAAGGCCATCGGCGCGCGAGCCGGGATCACGGAGAAGCGGATGTTCGGCGGCATCGCATTCATGCTCGACGGCAAGATGTTCGTCGGCGTGATCAAGGACGAGCTGATGGCCCGCGTCGGACCCGAGGGGTTCGACGACGCGCTGCGCCAACCCGGCGCCCGTCCGATGGACTTCACGGGCAAGCCAATGGGCGGTTATGTCTACGTGTCGGCGGGCGGCCTCGAAAGCGATGCCGTGCTGCGCGGCTGGATGGACCGGTGCGCCGCGTTCGTCGCCACACTGCCGGCCGCGAGCCGGAAGCGGGCCATGCGGCGCTAGAGGCCGCCGACCGTTGGCCGACCGCCGCGTTGCCATCGCCAAGCGATGCCCGTCACGTAGCCGATAAATACCACGTTCTCGCGTTGATTACCCTGCGGGCGTGTGGTATCCGGTAGGGAGACGTCTTGACGACCCGGCCCTGGAGCGACGATGCGCGACCCGCGATTGCTAGCGGTCCCGGCCCTACTGCTATTGTTGACGGCGATCGCGTGCAGGGGGCCAGCGCCGTCCGCGACCAGCGGGCGCGTCTCGTCGTCCTCGACCTCACCGGCTCGGTCGCGCTCTCCGGCGAAGTCGCCGGCCATGTAGTTCAAACCATACGCGCGGCACGCCTGCTCGGCGCCCGCACCGTGGTCACGGGTATCTCGGGCGGGCTCGCCGCCGCGCTGGTGGGCCACGGCCAGGTGGACCTCGACGAGCTCACCACGGCCGGCGATCTGCGGGGCGGCATCGAGTACGCGCTGCGGCTGGCGGCCGAGGGGCCACGATTGCCGCCGGGCTAACGCGCCAGGACGATTGCACGGCCCACCTCCGATGGTACGTTCGGAGCACCAGAGGAGGTGGGTCATGGCGGGACGACTGTTCTCATGGCTGATCGGCATCGCGATCGTCGAGTGGATCGCCATGCTCCTGATCCGCGCGAACCGCGAGCGGGCGGCGATGGGCCGCAAGCACTACATGGTCACGCAGGGCTGCGCCGAGTTCCGCGCGGTGGACCACGAGGCCGACGATGCCCTGGCGTCCGTGATGCAGGGCGGCATGGTGTTCGACTTCCGCGGCGTCCGCCGTGGTGCCGCCTCCCGAAAACTGGACGTCTTCGTCATCATGGGCGGGCTCGAGGTCCTCGTTCCCGAGGACTGGAACGTCCGCCTCGAGGTGGAGCCGATGATGGGCGGCGTGCGCGACGCGCGCGGGCGCATGCCATCGCCCGATGAGCAGCTGGACCTGTCGATCTCCGGCCGCGCGCTCATGGGCGGCGTGGAGGTCTCGGCGGAGAAGCGGGTGCCGATGCGGAAGCAAGCGGGGCACGAGCAGCAGCCCCAGCGCGGGATGGAGGGGCGGGCCGCCGCCTAGTGGCGCTCAACGGCTGAACAAGCCCTCGTCCTCGTCGGCTTGGAGCGCCTTGGGCGGGCCCAGCACCGTTTGCAGCAGCACCGCCTGGCGCAGCGCCGACCGGTTTCGCAGCGTGGTCGCCAGCGCCTGCCGCCGGCGCGAAGCCGCGCGACGGCTTACCATTGGCGGGCGTGGCGCGGTCCCCGGCGGCCGCCGGGGACCGCCCTCTTGCGCGGGCGTGACTGGCAGCTCGGGACGTAGCAGCTCCAGCGTCTCCGTCGGCGGAACGGGCAACTCCAGCGACACCGCCTCCACGCCGTGATCGACCTCCAGCGACGCCGCTTCGACTGGCCGGTCCATCTCCAGCGTTTCCTCTCCGCGCGCGGCCTGGCGTTCGGCCAAGGCCCGCCGCAGCCGCTCGCGCGCGTCCACCGGCGCCGGGTGCGGTGCCGAGGACGGCGTTTCCAGGGTGGTCGTTGGGCCGGCGCCGGATTGCTCCAGCGGTGACGGCGGCTCGTCCACCGGCGGCGTTGGCGGTTGTCGCCGTTGCTGCTGGTCCGCGCCAAACAGCCGCGCCGCCAGCCGCCATAGCGCCGGCAACAGAATGATCGCCAGGAATACGATCAGTCCAAAAAGGTCTTCCACGCCCGCTCCTCGGCCGCGCCGCGTCTACTTGGTCTGCTCGCCGCGCTCCTCTTGTCCAATCGACTCCCGCATCTGCGTGTCCGCCTGCACGTTACGCATGCGGTAATAGTCCATGATGCCCAAGTTGCCCTCGCGGAAGGCCTCCGCCATCGCGCGTGGCACCTCGGCCTCCGCCTCCACCACCTTGGCCCGCATCTCCTCCACGCGCGCCCGCTGCTCTTGCTCATACGCCACGGCCATGGCGCGGCGCTCCTCGGCGCGCGCCTGCGCGATACGCATGTCGGCCTCGGCCTGATCGGTCTGCAGCTGCGCGCCCACGTTGCGGCCGACGTCCACGTCGGCGATGTCGATGGACAGTATCTCGAACGCGGTGCCCGCATCGAGGCCGCGCTCCAGCACGCGGCGCGATATTTGGTCGGGGTTCTCCAGCACCTGCTTGTGGTTGTCGGCGGATCCGATGGACGACACGGTGCCCTCGCCGACGCGCGCCAGGATCGTCTCCTCGCCGGCGCCGCCGATGAGGCGCTCGATGTTGGCCCGCACCGTCACGCGCGCGATCGCGATCAGCTGAATGCCGTCCTTCGCCACGGCCGACACGCGCGGCGTGTTGATCACGCGCGGGTTCACGCTCGTCTGCACGGCCAACAGCACGTCGCGGCCGGCGAGGTCGATCGCGGTGGCGCGCTCCCAGGTGAGCGGTATGCGGGCCCGGTCGGCCGAGACGAGCGCGGCGACCACCCTGCCGACGTCGCCGCCCGCGAGGAAGTGCGCCTCCATGTAGTTGAGGTTGAGGTCGAGCCCCGCCTTGTAGGCGGTGATGAGCGGCCGGACCACCGCATTTGGATTGACGCGCCGCAGCCGCATGCCGATGAGCGTCGGTATCGAGACGCGGACGCCCGACGAGATCGCGGCGATCCAGAGGCCGACCGGCACGAAATAGAAGATCACGTAGAAAAAGAGCACCAGGATACCGAGCAGCACGAGCAGGATGACGAGCAGGGTCGTGTCCATCTAAGCCTCCTATGCGTTATCGCGGGTCACGATTGGGTCGGGCCGGCCGCCCTCGGCCGTGGGCGCGCCACACGCGCCGCGCGCATCACTCCATCGGTTTCGTGGTCGTCTGGGGCGTCACCCCCGGCGTCAGACCGCGCACCACGCGCCGGTAGCCTTCGTCCAGAATCACCTCCACCGCGCTCCCGGCGGCCACGTAGCCCTCCTCCGCCACCACGTCCACGCGCTGGCCGTTGATGACGGCCGTGCCCGCGGGGTGCAGGTCGTTCACCGCGCGTCCCACCGCTCCCACCAGCGAGCCGGGCACGTTCTGCGTGCCGTAGACCGGCGCGTCGGGCCGCGCGGTCGCCGGCGTCCCGGTGGACCAGCGAAGCAGCCGGTCGTTCAGCACCAGGCCGCCCATCGACCGGCGCGGCAGGAAGCGCAACGACAGTAGCGCGCCGACCACGATTGCCAGCAGCGCGGCCGTGACCATGAGCGCCGCCTGTAGGAAATCGTCGGTCGATGGCAAGGTGCCGATGAGGGAGACGTAGATGCCAGCAAGGAACGCGGCGACGCCGAGGATGCCGGCCATGCCGAACCCCGGTATCACGAACACTTCCACGGCGATCAACGCGAGGCCGGCGCCTACCAGCGCGATGCCCTCCCATCCAGCCAGGCCGGCCAGCAAGTGCCCCCAGAAGAACAACGCCAGCGACAGGATGCCGACGATGCCGCCAACGCCGAAGCCGGGCGTCTGAATCTCGATGAGCAGGCCCAGGAATCCGACGGCGATGAGAATGGAGGCGACGACCGGGTTGGTGACGAAGCGCACGACCGCTTCGGCGAACCCCGGCGACGTGTCCACCAGCTCCTGGCCCGCCAGCCCCTCGGCCTCTAGCACGTCGGCGAAGGTCGCCAGCTCGGCCTCGGCGTAGTCCCACGCCAGCGCCTCGGAAACGGTCAGCGTCAGCAGCGTGTCCGGCCCATCGAGGCCTTCCACCTCGACGCGCGGGTCGACCATCGCTGCGGCGGCGTCGGGATTGCGGCCCGTGGCCTCGGCGACGCTGCGGAAGGCGCTACGCACCGCCGAAACCGTCTTCTCGTCCGCCGTCTCGCCCTGGCCGGTCACCGGCGTCGCGGCGCCAAGCACCGCGCCGGGCGCCATGTAAATGCGGTCCGTGGAGATCGCGATGAGCGCGCCCGCCGAATAGGCCTCGCGGTTCACGAAGGCCACCGTGGGGATGTCCGTCTCCAGCAAGGCATTCTTCATGTCGAGCGCCGCGTCGAGCCGTCCGCCCGGCGTGTTGATGTCGAGCACGACCGCCGAGGCGTCAGTGGCCTCGGCTTCGCGCAGCACGCGGCGCAAGTATGGCGCGACGCCCAGGTCGATCACGCCCTGTATCTCGATACGGTAGACGGGGCCGGGGCCCGGCGTCTGCGCCCCCGCGAAGCCCGTGGCGATGAGGCCCCAGAGGACCGACAGCACGGCGAGCACGCGCAGCGCGGCCGACAGCCGGCCGGGGTCCGCCCGCCGGCGGCGTGGGTTCGCTAGCCAACGCATGCCCAAGGCTCCAAACCTCACCTTCGCCATCTGATACGGCGCAACGAGCGTTCCGGTTGCCATAACTGTGCGGCATTCGGGCCCGCAAAGCAAGCGCCGCCGGAGCACGCACGCGCGGGAAGGCCGTCGTCGCGGGCTCGAGTCCAACGGCCGTCGCACCGGTCCTGTCGGACCTGCCGTGACCCCGCCCGGCGGCGACTCCCGCCGGGCGGCCGCGACAGCCGCGCCTTGCGAAATCTCCGAGGCGGCGGATAGGCTAGAGTCGGAGCGCCGCGACAGGGGCGCGCGCTCAATCCCAAGGGCCCGCCAGGGTTGGGAGTCGATAGGCATGCCGTCTCAACGCGATACGGCACGAGAACTCGTGCGCTACGTGAGCATGACCATGGACGAATGGCGCAGCCACGTGCGCCCCGGCGCGCCGCGCCTGGTGGACACCGGACGCTTGGGAAGGACGGGCTATCCGCCACGCTTCTGGACGCGCGGCGACCTGGCGACCAAGACGCGGATCAAGCGCGACAGCAAGCGGCTGCTGGAGCACGGCTTCGCCTCGTCGCTGACGCCCGAGGAGGTCGCATACATCTCCTGGTGGCTCACGCGCTCGCCCAAGCTGCGCCGGCTGTGGGGCGTCTCCGGCCGAGACGTGCGCCTATCGCCGAGCGTCATCGCCAAGGTCGCGGCGCGCGGCAAGCCCGACGATCCGCTTTACAACGCAGCCCTCGCCCGGACGCGCAACGGGCACCCGGTCGTCGTCGAGCGGCGCGCGCGGATAGCCGAGCCCAACATGGAGTTCGCGCTCGACGCCGCGTGAGCGTCGCGGCGGTGGAGGTCAGACGCCCCGCAGCAGCTTGAGCGCGGCACGCGCCGTGACCTCGACGCCGATGGGCACCGCGTCGTCGTCGACATCGTAGTCGGGCGCGTGGAAGCGGCCGGTGCCCTTCGCCGGGTTGTTCGTGCCCACGCCGAACACGGCGCCGGGCGCGCGCTCCATGAACCACGCGAAGTCCTCGGGAAACGTGTTGCGCCAGTTGTCGACCACGTTCTCGGCGCCCACGGTTTCGCGGGCGGCGTCGATCAGCGCCTGCGCCGGCACCGGATGGTTGACGATGGGCGGCAGCGAATGCGTGTTTTCCAGCGCGCACGTGCCGCGCATGGCTGCCACGACGCCCGAGGCCACCTCGCCGATGCGCCGCACCATCGCCTCTTGCACCGCGCGGTTGTAGGTCGAAAGGCGGATTCCGATCTCGGCTGTCGGCTGGCCGGGGCCCGACCTGCCGGCGATGGAGGTGACCCGCAGCAGCACCGGCTCCTGCAGCGGGTGCTCGCGGTGGGCCATGGCGTAGAGCGACGTGATCGCCTCAGCCGCCATGAGCATCGCGTCGGCGCCGCCGTGGGGCACGTCCAGCTCGGTGCGCTCGCCATGAATCGTCAGCTTCAACACGTCCACGCTCGCCCAAATGGGTCCGGCCTGCGCCACCACCTTGCCCGGCGGCAGGTTGTCCATCGCGTGCTGCGCGATCACGAAGTCGGGCTTCACGCGCTCGAACAGGCCGTCGCGGATCATCCGCATGGCGCCGGTCTGCGGCTCCTCGGCCGGTTGGAACACGAACGCCACCTGTCCCGCGAACCGCTCGCGCCATGTCGCCAGGACATGCGCCGCGCCCAGCACCAGCGCCATGTTGAAATCGTGGCCGCACGCGTGGTTGCGGTCCGCCAGCACGGAGCGCCAAGGGCGGCCCTCGGGCTCCGCCTGCATCGCCAGCGCGTCCATCTGCGCGCGCAGCAGCACCGTCTTGCCCGGCCGCGCGCCCTTCAAGACGCCGAGGACGCCGGTGACGCCGATGCCCTCGTGCACCTCCATGCCCAGCTCACGCAATTGCTTGGCGATGCACGCGGCGGTGCGCGTCTCCTCGTAGGCGGTCTCGGGGTACCGGTGCAACTCGCGACGAATGCCGATGGCGACGTCGCGCAGACTCTCGACCCGCTTCGAAATGTCGTCCATCGTGCGCACGGTCGCCCCCTCGCCGTCCTCGAATGACGGCATCGTACAGGCCGCGCCGGAACCGCACCAGGGCGACTTGGCGCCTCGCCATCGCCGGCTGGTTCGCGGATCGTTCACATGCGGTCGTTTCACGTTCACAATGTCTTCACGCCATGGCGGCGACAATCTCGGCATACGCAGCCGTGGGCATGGCGCCCACGCGGGAAAAGGGGTCACAATGCCTATCAACCTGGGTCTCTGCACATCGCACGCTCCCAGCCTCTTCCAGCACACCTTCGAGGGCTGGGAGCGCATCCACCACCACCTTAACGACGGGCACCCGCAGCCGCCCGAAACGGCGCTCGAAACGCCCGAGGTGGTCGCCGACCGCGTGACGCGCTGGCCGACTTCGAGCATGTTCTCGTCGGACACTCACTTGTGTCCCCCGCCGATGCCGGTGACGCCCGACGGCGCGAGGTGGGCGAACTCCCAAAAGAGCCGCTGGCGCCCCTGCGCCGCGATCAGGCGTCCGTCGCGCCACACCGTCTCCAGCGTGACCGTCGTTTCCGCCAGCCGCCGCGCGGCCATGAATTCACCCCAGCCGTTGTGCAGGTCGATCCATCGCAGCGCCGTCTTGAAGTCGTCCACCGGCAGCGAACCCTTGCCGCCGGCGCCGCGCGTGGCCCGTATCCACAGCGACGGCCCAATCTCGGTGAACGCCCTCCGCAGGTCCCCCGGGTGGTGCAGCATGATGCTCGCCGGCGTCGGCACTCGGCAGAAAGGTGCGTATCCCCGGCGCGGGGCCGTGCAGCGCGATCGTGTGGATCTCCGATTCGTGCTGCGCCCACACCAGGTCGGCCTCCTCCTCGCGGGCGATGCTGGCGAGAAACGGGAGGAAGTCGGGCTCGGACGCGCCCGGAATGAGCACCTTCGTATCGGCCGTCGAGCGTTGCAGCTTCAGCTCGTCGGCATCCGCGCCAATGACGTGAACGGGCTCCGGCGCCGCCTTCAGCGCGCGGGTGAACGCGATCCCGATCCGGCTCCCGGCGTGGGTGACGATGATACGCATGGGGAGGACCTCATCGATGAGGCGCGAGGCCTCGGAAAAGTTACGGCTGCGGCCGCCCGCGATGGGCCATCGTTGGCGCTGCTCGCGGGCATCGGGAACACAACCAGGTAATGCTGCCAGCCTGAACAGTACGTGCGCCGGGCGCGGATGACTCACTGGCGAATGACTAAAACCAGACGCCGCGTGCGCTTAGTCCACAACGGCCCTGGGGGTGCAAGGGATGGCTAGTGCTGGCACCGTCGCGCGGCCGCCCCGGCACCGGTGGTCCACGTGAGGTTCACACGTATTCGCCGGCGCAATAGCCGGAAGCCCACGCCCACTGGAAGTTATAGCCGCCAAGGTGCCCGGTCACGTCCACGCACTCGCCGATGAAAAACAGGCCGGGCGCTCGGCGCGACTCCATCGTCTTGGAGGACAATTCCTGGGTATCGATCCCGCCGAGGGTCACCTCCGCTGTGCGGTAACCCTCGGTGCCGTCGGGCACCACCCGCCAGCGCTTGATCGTTTCGACGGAGTCCGCCATCTCCGTCCGCGAGAGTTGCCCAACCGGCTTGGCCGGCAAGAATGCCTCGCCGAACGCCTGGGCGAAGCGCCGCGGCAGACGGTCCGCCAGCACCGTGGCGAGCGCGGCCCGAGGGCGCGTCCGCCGCGCCTCGCGCAACATGGCCTCGGCATCGACGCCGGGCAGTAAGTCGATCTCGATGGCCTGCCCCTCGCGCCAGTACGACGAGATTTGCAGCATCGCCGGCCCGCTCAGCCCTCGGTGGGTGCAGAGCAGGTTGTGGGTGAAGCTGGCGCCGTCGCGGGAAACCGTGCACGGCACCGCGACGCCGGAAAGGCCGCTGAAGAAATCGAGCCGGGGCCGGTCGAAAGTGAACGGCACCAACGCCGCCCGCGTATCGGTGACGCGCATGCCGAACTGGCGCGCGACATCATGCGAGAACGACGTCGCGCCCATCGCCGGGATCGACAGCCCACCCGATGCCATCACGAGAGCGTCGCACGCGAACTCGCCCAGGCTCGTGGCGAGTGCGTAGCCCCCCGGCCGCGCCTCGACGGACGTGATGTTGCACGCGACCCGGACGTCGGCGCCGGCGTCGCGGCACTCGGCGAGCAGCATGTCGACGATCTGTTGGGAGGAGCGGTCGCAGAAAAGCTGCCCCAGCTCCTTCTCGTGGTAGGCGATACTGTGCGCTTCGACCGTCTCGACGAATTCCGGCGGCGTGTAACGCTGGAGGGCGGAGACGCAGAAGCGAGGGTTCTCGGAGAGGTAGTGCTCGGGCGAGGCGTTGAGGTTGGTGAAGTTGCAGCGCCCGCCGCCCGATATCAGGATCTTGCGCCCCGGCTTGGCCGCGCGCTCCAGCACGGTGACACGGCGGCCGCGCCGTGCGGCCCGTATCGCGCACATGAGGCCGGCGGCGCCACCGCCCACGACGATGACGTCGCTCATGGCTCGCATGGCTGGATTATAGCCGTAAGAGGCACGGCGGCCGTTCAATGGAACGGTGTCAACCATAATTAGCCCCATATTCGGCGCCAAGATGGTAGACACCGTTTCCCGTCAGCCTGCATCCTAATAGTGTCACGATGCTCACGGGGCGCGCCGGCGCCGATTTAGTGCGCCCGCGTCAACCACCGCAACCTTCCCCGGGCCACCGCCTGGACCGAAAGGAGTCGACATATGGTCACCAAGGCCCAAACGCGGACGGTCGCCAACGACCCTCGCTGCAAGGCGTCGCCGTCGGGCGCCCACTATTGGGTGCTGGGCGCCCCGAGCCAGGAGATCTCGGGGGTCTGCAAGTACTGCAACGCGCGCCGCGAATTCCGCCCCTTCCAAGAGCAAACCGGCTTCAACGGCCGCACCACCCTGCCGGGCAAGCGCCCCAAGCAGGAAGACCTTGCCGACGAGGCCTAGCCCTCGTCGGCGCCGGCCACTGCGCATCGTGAGGGGTCCCGGGCACATTGCCCGGGACTTTTCATGCGCGCCGAGAGCGATGTCCGCTCGCGCGCCGTTAGCGTTTCTTGCCCCGGCGCGGCGCCTCGCGCACGGGAGGCAGCGGGCGCGCCACGCGCACGTTCACGCACTCGCCGTCCCGCACCTCATATACGTGCGTGGCGACGGTGTCGAGGATGGCCTGGTCGTGCGTGGCGCAGACGATCGTGCCGTCGTAGCCCTGCAACGCCTTCACCAGGCTCTCGCGCGTGGCGCGGTCCAAGTGGTTCGTCGGCTCGTCCAGCAGCAGCACGTTCGTCGGCTGAATCAAGAACTTCGCCAACGCCACGCGGCTGCGCTCGCCGCCCGACAGCACCGCCACCGGCTTGAAAACGTCGTCGCCCTTGAACAGGAACTTGCCCAGCACGCCGCGCACCTGCCCCTCGGTCGCCGTGCCGGCCGAGGCCAGCACCTCTTGGAGCACGGTGCGGCTGGGGTCCAGCGCCTCGTCCTGGTGCTGCTCGTAATAGCCAAAGCGGGCGCGCTCTCCCCACACCACCTCACCCTCCGACGGCTCGATCTGTCGCGCGGCAATCCGCAGCAGCGTGCTCTTGCCGCTGCCGTTGGGGCCGGTCAGCACCACCTTTTGCCCGCGCTCCACCAGCAGGCTCACGTCGAGCAGCACCACGTTGTCGTCGTACGCGTGGCTGATCGACCGCAGGTCGAGCACGCGTTGCTCCACGCGCCCGTGCGCCACGATGCTGAACTTGGTGGTCGCGTCGTCCTTCGGCCTGGTGATGCGCTCGACCTTCGATAGCTGCTTCTCGCGGCTCTGCGCCAACGACGCCCTGGTGCCCGCGCGGAACCGCTCGATGAACGCCTCCTGCTTCGCCAGCTGGCGCTCTTGACGCGCCGCCGCCTCCTCCTGCTGCGCGCGGCGCTTCTCCCGCTGCTGTAGGTACTTGGTGTAGCTGCCGGTATACGACACGACCGCTCCGCCGGCCACCTCCAACACGCGCTTCACCACCTTGTCGAGGAAGGCGCCGTCGTGCGTGACGATCACGAGCGTCCCCTGGTAGTCGCTCAACTCGCGCGCCAGGTAGTTGCGGGCGTTGACGTCGAGGTGGTTCGTCGGCTCGTCGAGCAGCATGTGGTCGGGGTGGCGCACCAGCACCTTCGCCAGCGCGATCCGCATGCGCCAGCCGCCGCTGAAGTCGTCGCAGAGCTTGAGGCGGTCCGCCTGCTTGAAGCCGAGGCCGCGCAGCACGCGGTCGACCCGCGCCGCGATCGCATGGCCGTCCAGCAGGGCGAACTGCTCGTACAGCTCGGTTTGCCGCGCCACGAGGGCGGCGGCATCCCCACCCACGGCGCCGTGCGTCAACGCCCGCTCGATCTCGTGGAGCCGCAGCGCGACCTCGCGCGCCTCGGGGAAGGCCGTCCACACCTCTTCCTCCAGCGTGTCCTCGGTGTCGAAGCCCGACTCCTGCTTCAGATAGCCCAGCGTGCCGTTACGGCACCCCGCCGAGCCCGACGTGGACGAGTCCTCGCCCGCCAGGATGCGGAGCAGCGTCGTCTTGCCGGCGCCGTTGTGGCCGGCCAACGCCACGCGCTCGCCGTCGGCGATGTTGAACGATACGTCGGTGAGGAGGTCGTGGGCACCGAAGGTCTTGGTGACGCGGTCCGCGAAAAGCATGCGTTATGGCGACTCAGGTGTGGATTTCCTAATTCTACGGATTTCGGCGGCGCCGCGCACCCTCCACGGACGCCGCTAAGGGCCATCTCCACCCTTTCTCGCGACCGCGCGGCGAGCGCGGCCCGAGCCGCGAAGGGGGGGGCATGTCGCGAAAGGCCAGGCTCGTCGCGGAGTTGGGCGGGGGTATTCGGCGCCAGAGGCTCGACGAGCCGTTGCAGGGGCGCGATGACATCTTGGTGGCGCCGGAGCCCGCCAAGAACCGCACGTCGGTTCATGCGGCCGAGGACGGCGCCGGCGTGACCGCGAGCGCTCGACATCCACGGCAATCCGAGGCCGCTGGCATGGTCCGACGGTCTGTTGACGGACGACGAGGTGCTCGCGAAGGTGGGTTACGCGCGGGCGGCGTGAGGGGGTGGTTCGACCATGCCCGTCACAACGTCGCGCCGCCGCCCAGGCCGGCGCTCGCCACCGGCGACGTGACGGCGGCCGCGGACTCGCGCCGCTCCGCCAGGTGCGTCATGAGCCTGAAGCGGAACGCGACGACGAGGATGAGCGTCACGGTGATGACGCCGCCGCCGATCATCGCGATGGGCAGCCCAAACCGGTCGGCGACCAGGCCGCCGGCGGTGCTGCCCAACGGCACGAAGCCGAAATTGAGCATGTAAATGCCCATCACGCGCCCACGGTACTCATCGGGCACGATCGACTGCAAGATCGTTTGGTTCGTGGCGTTATACAGCATCTGCGCGCCGCCGATGATGACGATGAGGGGGAGCGCCAATGCCATCAACCGGGTTTCGGCCAGGGCGATCAGGAAGACGCCGGACGTGACGGCGGCCGTGACCTGGATCATTGAGTGCGCGCGGGGGCTCGTCACGACGGCGAGACTCAACGTGCCGATGAGCGCGCCGACGCCGAACGCCGATATGAGCACGCCGAGGCCCTTTGGTCCGATGCCCAGCTGCTCCGCCGCGAACACGGGCATGAGGCTGTTGGTGAACGGCATCAGGAACACCGTCGGTATCAGCGCCAGCAGGATGAGCCCCATGATCGTGCGGTCCCGACGCACGAAGGCGAAGCCGTCGAGCGTGGTCCCGGCCACGGAGCGCCGCTTCCTGCCGCCCTCGGCCTCGGCCAAGGGGTTGACGCGGACGCCGAGCACCATAACGCAGACCAGCACATAGGCCAGCGCCTGTATCAGGAAATTGGTGCCGGCGCCGAACATGCCGATGAGTAGACCGCCGGTGACGGGTCCGAGCACCCGCGTGGCATTGAACGCGGACGAGTTGAGCGCGATGGCGTTGGCGAGCGTCGCCCGCGGCACGGTGTTGAACACCAGCGCCTGCCGCACGGGGTTGTTGAACGCCCAGGCGCAGCCCGTGGCGAACGAGAACACCATGAGATGCCAGATGTGGAGCGCGCCCGACAAGACGATGAGCGCGAAGGCCACGGACGACACCGCGAGGAAACCCTGCGTGGCGATGAGCAGCTTGCGACGGTCGACCCGGTCGGCGATGACGCCGCCGAGCGGGCTGGCGACGAGGAAGGGGACGGCCCGCAACCCTTGCGATACGGCTGTGAGGAACGCGGACTGCGTAAGGTCGTAAGCAAGCCAGCCGAGGGTGATCTGCTGGATCCAGTTGCCCGCGCTGGCGAACAGCGTGCTGAACCAGAGGAAGCGGAAGCTGCGGAAGCGCAGCGAGCTGAACACTTGCGCGCCGAGCCCCACGCGCACGGGCCGCGTGTCGCCCGCACCCGATGCGCTGGAGGATTGGCCGGTCTTCAACGTGGAACCTCGCGGCGGCTGGCCGTGGGCGGACACGCCACGCAAGGCGGCGGAACGGACGGCGTATCGAGAAACTATACGCCTCTGATCGGATATCGGCTAGCAAAAGGGAGCCGCGGCTCTCGCCGTGGCTCCCGCGCGGCCGGCCACCGGTGCGCGGTCGCCCGTGCTATGCGGCCTTGGACCGTGCCGCGCCGTTCACGGCCAGCACCGGCAGGCTAGTGTGCTTCCGCACGTCGCCGGGTATGTCCTTCGAGAACAGCTTGCCGATTCCCTTGCGCTCGTCGCCGTACACCGCGATGGCATCGGCCGCCCGCTTCCGCGCGACCTTCGCCACCGTGCCGGCGAGGCCGCCGTCGAACGAGACAACCGGCTCCACCGCGTCCAGCGGCAGCCTCGCCTCCCTCGCGAGCCCTTGCATCCACTCCAGCGCGGTCGTCTCCAGCATCGAGCGGAGCGCATCGCTGCGCGCGGCCTCCTCGCCCGGCAGCATATGCACCAGCACCACCTTCCCACCCTCGGCCAGGTTCGACTTCGCGCCCGCGACCAAGCCGGGAGCGTGGTCCACCGAGTCGATCCCAACGACTACTTTCCGATACATGCCAGCCCTCCTCGTTCGAGGTTCGGATTTGCCGCGATCTACGTGCTGGCCGGTCCCGTTCAGGGACGTGTATCAACCGCATCTGAGCAGAGCCGGCGGGATGCCGCAAAATTGTGAAATGGCGAACAGGACGCATCGAATTGCGAGGCATCCCGCTCGGAAGACGATCGCGCCACGGACGAGGCGAATTGCCACGGCGGCGCGCCGGGGTGCTGGGCACACCGCCATCTTCGTTGCCGAACCCGTCCGTTTCCATGGCGGCTCGCCGGGCACGCCACCGCCGGCCGGCGAGCCGGGCACCGCGGCCCGGGCTT
>VGZX01000029.1 GCA_016872415.1 SAR202 cluster bacterium
GGCGCGTACACACGGTAGCCGGCTTCCGCCAGCGTGGGGATGAGGAACCGGAACCCGACGGCGCCGCCGCTGCCAGGCCCTCCGCCGTGCAACAGCACCACGGCCCGGTCGCCATCGCCGGCGTCGACGTAGTGCGTCTTGATGTCGCCGGCCATCACATAGTTCTCTCGCCAAGGTTTCGTGGCCATGAGTGCCTCCTGGGTATCGCGCCGGGCCCATGCTCCCGGCGGTGCGCCGTAAGGCTATGGGCGGCGCGGCCCACCGTCAATGCCGCGGCCGACACGGCTCCTGCATGTCGCGCGCCGGGGAGTTGACGGCCAGGGCACGAGCGTGAATGTTCACTGTGTCCGCCGCATCCGCCATCATGCCATCGCCCATCGCGCAAGGAGGCCTCACATGCCCGCTAGGCCGCAAATCGCCCTCATCATGTTCGCCCTGGGGGTCGGGCTCGTCGCGCTCGGCGTGTTCCGCGTCGGCGTCGCCGCCACCACCAACACCATCGCGCTCGTGCTGGGCCTGCTCCTGGCCGCCGCCGGCCTCGGCTGGTGGTGGCTCCTGCGCCGCAACCGGCAGGCTTGAGGCCGCGCCCGCCTTCGCCTACAACGCGCGCAAGCAACCGGCCTCGCGCCGCAGAGGAGAGCAACCCCCATGAAGTTCGGCCTCCACAACAACACGTTCCTTCCCGTGCGCGGCGGCGCCGAATCGATCTACCCAGAGCTCCGCGACCGCGCTCAATGGCTGGAGGCCAACGGCTTCACCTACATGTCCGTCATGGACCACCTCTGGCAGATTCCCGGCGCCGGCAAGATGGAAGACCCCTTCCTCGAGGCGTGGATGACGCTCGCCGCCATCGCCGACGCCACGACGAAACTCCAGCTCACCACCATGGTGACGAGCGCGAGCTACCGCAACCGGGCGCTGCTGGCGAAGATGGCGACGACGCTCGACATCATCTCCGGCGGGCGCGCCATCCTCGGCATCGGCGGCGGCTGGTACGAGGCCGAATACCAGGGCTACGGCTACCCCTTCCCTCCGCCGGCACCCGCCTCGCCCAGCTGCGCGAGGCCGTCCAGATCGTGAAGACGATGTGGGAGAAGCCCCGCTCGACCTACGAGGGCAAGCACTTCGTCGTGCGCGACGCCGTGCTGGAGCCGAAGTCCCTGCAACGGCCGCGCCCGCGCGTGCTCGTCGGCGGCGGCGAACAGCTGACGCTGAAGATCACCGCGCGCGAGGCGGACATGTGGAACATTCCCGGCGCCTCGCCCGAGGTCTTCGCGCGCAAGGTCGAGATTTTGAAGGACTACTGCCAGCAACTCGGCCGTGACGTCCGCGAGATCGAGCTGACTAAGACCGACCGCCTCTGCCTGGCGCCGACCCGCGAGAAGGCCGGGGCCAAGTATGCGGCGCGCGGCGGACAGCCCGCCCCCTATCGCGGCCTGCTCGGCTCGCCCGACGACATCATCGCCCTCATCCGGCAGTTCGAGGAAATGGGCATGCAGGGCGTCTTCGTGAGCATCCCGAACGCCGACGCGGAAGGCCGCGAGCTCTTCGCGAAAGAGGTCATGCCCGCGTTCGCGTAGCGGGGCATCGGGGGCCGACGGTCGTTAGTAGCGGATGACGGTGTGCAGCGGCGCCCCGCCCAGCCGCGCGCGCCCGTCGAGCGCCGCCAGCTCGATGAGCACCGACACGCCCGCGACCTCGGCGCCCGACTGCCGCACGAGGTCCATCGCCGCCGCCAGCGTGCCGCCGGTGGCGAGCACGTCGTCGATCAACAGCACCCGGTGGCCGCGCAACAACGCGTCCCGGTGCATCTCGATCGCCGCCTTGCCGTATTCCAGCGCATACTCCGCGCGGTAGGTGTGGAACGGCAGCTTGCCCACCTTCCGCACCGGTACGAAGCCGACGCCGAGCAGCGCCGCCACCGGCGCACCCAGCATGTAGCCCCGCGCCTCGATCGCCGCCACGCGGTCGACGCCGGCGTCGCGGAACGGCTCGGCCATCGCGTCCACGGCGGCGCGGAATGCCTTGCCTTCGCTCAACAGCGGCGTGATGTCGCGGAACAGGATGCCCGGCTGCGGAAAATCGGGGATGTCGCGGACGTACCGGGCCAGGTCGATCGCCATGCCATGCCTCGCGCCGCCAGCGGGCCGAGGCGCCCTGCCGTCGTCTCCGCCCGGCGAGGGCGCCTCGGCCCGCTGGAAGAATAACCCGTTACTTGCCCTTGATGAAGTCGATGAGCACCTGGTCGTGCTCCTCCGGCTTCTCCCACTGCGGCCAGTGGGCCGCGTCCAGCATGTTGTAGAACTTGGCGCTCGGCAGCAGGCTCGCGAAATACTTGCCGTAGTCCGGCCCATCGCCGGGGTTCTTGTCCGTCCAGAAGACGAGCGACTCCGGCTTGAACCGCTTCACATCGTCCTCGGTGTATTTCATCTTCTGCGCCCACGTCCCGCCCTGGCCCACGCGGTAAACCCACTTGATCGACTCGTAGACCTCGGGGAACGAATAGAGGCGCAAGCGGATGTTCACCATCTCGTCCGTCATGCGGCTCGGCTCGGCCACCAGCCACTCCATCCGCGCCCGCACCGTCTGGAACGTCGGCGTGAGAATCGACGCGCGCGACAGCTCGGCCAGCGTGTTGCCTCCGCCGGGGTTGGGCTTGAAGTCCTTCCGCTTCAAGTCCACGTCGTAGGCGCCGCCGGTGTTCATGATGAGCTTGCCGGCCATCTGCGGGAAGTTGAGGCCGAACGCGAACACGATCTCGCCGCCCATCGACTCGCCCTCGACGTGCGCCCATGAGTACCCAAGCGCCTGGATCAGATCGGCCAGTGCCTCGGCCTGCCGCTCGGTGCGGTTCTCGTCGTCGCGCGGGCCCTTGCTCGAAAAGCCGTGGTACAGCGCGTCGATGGCGTAGACGTGGAAACCGTTGTTCGCGAGGTTCCACAGGTTGCGCGCGTACGTCTCCGCATGGCCGCCGATGCCGTGAATCAAGATGAGCGGCTCGCCCTTGTCGCCGCACTCGATCACGCGATGGAAATACTGCTTGCCCCGCACGATGCGTGTCTGCGTGCCCAGCATCTCGACCGCCACCGACCCCCACTCGCTCAACGGCTTCGCCTTCACCTGCTTGGAAAGCCGCAGCACCTTCGCCGCCTGTACCATGGTGTCACCTCCGCGCCAACCGTAAGATGCGGCCAGGTATAGCATCGCGCCGCGATTCGCGCAACGCGCGCATTCCCTATACCAACCGTCGAAAAGCCATATGACCACCCCCACCTACGATGGCCCGCTCACCGGCGCGCTCGGCGCGCTCCAACGGCGCATCGTCGCCTGCGACGCGTGCCCACGCCTGGTCGAGCACCGCCGGCGAGTCGCCGTCACCCCACCGGCGCGGCACCGTGGCTCGGCCTATTGGGCCGCTCCCGTGCCCGGCAACGGCGACCCCCACGCGCGGCTGCTCATCGTCGGCCTCGCGCCCGCGTCGCATGGCAGCAACCGCACCGCGCGCATGTTCACCGGCGACCCTTCGGCCGATTTCCTCACCGCCGCGCTGCATCGCGCCGGCTTCGCATCGCAGCCCGCCTCGCGCCACCGCGACGGCGGCCTGACATTGCGCGGCGCCTTCGTCACCGCCGCGGGGCGCTGCGCGCCGCCGCAAGACAAGCCCACGCCGGCCGAGCTCGCCGCCTGCCGGCCGTTCCTTGCCGAGGAGCTGCGGCTGCTGACGAAGGTGCGCGTGGTGCTGGCCCTGGGGCGCATCGCGTTCGACGGCTACCTGCGCGCGGTGCGGCAGGCCACCGGCGTCGACGGCATCGGCCGAGGGCTCGCCTTCGGCCACGGCGTCAACCACCTGCTGGGCGAAGGGCTGCCGGCCCTGTGCTGCTCCTATCACCCCAGCCCGCGCAACACCAACACCGGCAGGCTCACCGCCTCGTCGCTCGACGCGGTGCTGGCCGCCGTCCGCGCCCGCCTTGACGCCTGAGCCTGCGGGCCACTACCCGGCATCCAAGCGGGCAAACTCCCAACGTGGGTGCGCGTTCACCCCGTATCAGTATGCTTCGTGCCCACCGAGAATGGCTGGCAAGGTCAACCGTGCAGGGGACACGCGGCCATTAGCCATGAGTTCAACGTCACACAAGCGGGTCAATGAATCGATGAAGACACGGGCGCCACGGCGCGGCGGGGCGGCGCACCTGTCGCTCGCCTCCGAGTCAATCGCCGAGGACCAGCGCAGCCGGCAGTTCCACGCGCTGCTCACCATCATCGACATCCTGGCGCAGCCGGGCGATTTCGAGGAGCAGGCCGCCCGCGTGCTGGACGAAGTGGTGATGCTGGTCGACGCCGATCGCGCGGTGCTGCTCGTGCCCGACGCGAAGCGGCTCCGCAGCGTGAGCGCCGTGGGGCGCTTGGCCGCATCGGCGCCGCCGTCCACGAAGGGCGGCGCATCTTCGCCAACATCGTCAAGTTCGTCCAGTATTTGCTCATCGGCAACCTCGCCGAGGTCCTTGTCATCCTCGTCGCCAGCCTCTTCGGCTACCTGCCCGTGACGGCCGTGCAAATCCTGTGGATCAAACTCGTTACCGACAGCGGCCCAGCCGTCGCCCTCGGCATCGACCCCCCGGCGCCGGGCCTCATGCGCCGACCGCCGCGCAAGGGCGGCGTGCTCACCCGCCACACCGTCGCCACCATCGTCGCGGTCGGCTCGATGACGGCGGTCATCATCCTCGGCATCTTCGCCTTGGCGCTGCGCTAGTGGGGCCTGGAAACCGCGCGCAGCGTCGCCTTCACCGCATTCGTCGCGCACGAATACCTGCGGCTGCTGGTCATCCGCCTGGGCGAGCGCACCTCGCTCCTCGCCAACCGGTGGCTCGGCGTGGCGGTCGCCGCCAGCCTCGGCTTGCAGGCGCTCATCCTCTACACGCCCTTGCGCGGCGCGTTCGGCGTCGTGGCGCTCGGCGGGGGCCCGCTGGCCCTCATCGCGGGCAGCGTGGCCGCCGGCCTTGCCGGGGCGCTGCTCATCCAGCGCGTGTTGCGCCGGTTCGACGAACCCTAGCGGCTCGCCACCGTCGGGCGGGGCGGTGCCACGCGCGGCATGGCTGTGCTATCATCACCTGGATTAGGGCGCAACCCATAGCGTTCGACACCGATTAGGGGAATCTCTCAGGGGGAACCGTGACCGAGAACGTCGTCATTGAATCCGAAGCGCAAGCGGCCAGTCCCGCTGTCGCCCCAAAGCCCGCGCCGAAGGCCCCATCCCTCAACGATTCGTTGAGCATGAAATCGCTGCTGGAAGCCGGCGTCCACTTCGGGCACCAGACGCACCGCTGGAACCCGAAGATGCGCACCTTCATCTTCGCCCAGCGCAACGGCATCCACATCGTGGACCTCCAGCAGACAATGGAGATGCTGCAACGCGCGGTCGCTTACGTCACGGAGCTGACGGCGCAGGGCAAGAAGCTGCTCATGGTCGGCACGAAGAAGCAGGCACAGGAGGCCATCCGCGAGGAGGCCATCCGCGCCGGCCAGTTCTACGTGAACCAGCGTTGGCTCGGCGGCACCCTCACCAACTTCACCACCATCCAGCAGCGCATCGACTACCTCGTGCGGCTGGAACAGCAGCAGGCCCGCGGCGACTTCGAGCAACTCCCCAAGAAGGAAGCCCAGAAGCTCGGCGTCCTCATCGAGCGCCTCAACCGTGACCTGGGCGGCATCAAGGAGATGACGCAGCTGCCCGGCGCCCTGTTCGTCGTCGACGTCGGCAAGGAGAAGATCGCTGTGGCCGAGGCCCGCCGCGTGGGCGTGCCCATCGTGGCCCTGGTCGACACTGACTGCAACCCCGACGAAGTGGACTGGCCGATTCCCGGCAACGACGATGCCATCCGCTCCATCCGCCTCATCACCAACAGCATCGCGAACGCCGCGCTGGAAGGCCACAACCGCTGGCTCGCCAACCGCGGCGGCTACAGCGCCGTCGGCGAAGAGGCCGCGCCGGCGCACGCGGCGGCCACTTCGTAGGCAAGCGTCGGAACGATAATCACGGCCTCGAGGTTATCTGGGTTGCAGATCAGTAACGAAGCTATCCGCACGCTCCGCGACAAGACCGGCGCGGGCATCATGGACTGCAAGCGCGCGCTGGAGCAGGCCGGCGGCGACATCGCCAAGGCCGAGGCCGCCTTGCGCGCCAAGGGCATCGCCAGCGCCGCCAAGAAGGCCGACCGCTACACCTCCGAGGGCATCATCGACGCCTACATCCACGCGGGCAGCCGCATCGGCGCCATCGTCGAACTCAACTGCGAAACCGACTTCGTTGCCCGCACGCCCGAGTTCAAGGAGCTCGCGCATAACCTCGCCATGCAGGTCGCCGCGATGGGCCCCCTCTACGTCGACGAGAGCCAGCTGCCACCGGAAGAACCGCGCAAGCCGGAAGAGGTCGTCCTCCTCAAGCAATCGTTCATCCGCGACCCCTCCAAGACCATCAACGACCTCGTCATGGACACGCGCGCGCGCGTCGGCGAGAACATCCGAGTCCGCCGCTTCATTCGGTTCAGCCTGGGAGAATAAACGCAAGACCCGGGGGTGAGCCCAGTGGCACCGCTTCTGTACCCGCGGGCGGTCCTCAAGATCAGCGGCGAATCGCTCAAGGGCGCCTTGCCCTACGGCCTCGATTGGTCCGTCCTCGCCTACGTCGCCGGCGAAGTGAAATCCGCGCAGGCCGCCGGCGTACAGCTCGCCCTCGTCGTCGGCGGCGGCAACATATGGCGCGGCTCTGAGGCCGAGCACAAGGGCATGGACCGCGCCACCGCCGACTACGCCGGCATGCTCGCCACCGTCATCAACGCGCTCGCCCTCCAAGACGCGCTCGAACGCATCGGCGTCATCACGCGCGTCCAGTCCGCCATCGACATCCGCGCCGTCGCCGAGCCCTACATCCGCCGGCGCGCCATGCGTCACCTCGAAAAGGGCCGCGTCGTCATCTTCGCCGCCGGCACCGGCAGCCCCTACATGACCACCGACACCACCGCCGCGCTCCGGGCAGTCGAAATCGGCGCGCAATTGCTTATCATGGCGAAGAACAAGGTCGACGGTGTCTACGACGCCGACCCCAACCAGACCGCCAGCGCCAAGCGGTTCGAGCACCTCAACTACATCGACCTGCTCAACCGGCGGCTGCGGGTCATGGACACCACCGCGCTATCGCTGTGCATGGAAAACCGCCTGCCCATCCGTGTGTTCGACATCAACCAACAGCACAGCCTCGCGCGCATACTCCGAGGGGAGCACATCGGCACGCTGATCGATTCCCACGCCCCGTCGTCGAGCATGGAGCCCCCGTTGACCCAGCGACGCTGAAACGCCGAAGCCGATTCACACGAGAGGTCGTGACCCATGGCAGACACCGCCAGCATCGATGAGGTCCTCCGCAACGCCGAGCGCAGCATGGCCCGGTCGGTCGAGGTATTCACCAAGGAAACGGACACCATCCGCACGGGCCGCGCCAACCCCGCGATGCTCGACGCCCTGCGCGTCGACTACTACGGCACGCCGACGCCGCTCAATCAGCTCGCCACCGTCGGCGCCCCGGAGCCGCGCCTGCTCGTCATCACCCCATGGGACCGCAAGATGATGCCCGTCATCGAGAAGGAAATCCTCAAGTCCGATCTCGGCCTCACCCCCAACAACGACGGCCAGGTCATCCGCCTCGCCATCCCGCCCATGACGCAGGAGCGCCGCAAGGAGATGGTGAAGCGGCTGAACAAGTTTCAGGAGGAGGCCCACATCGCCATCCGCAACGTGCGCCGCGATGGAGTCGAGGCGCTCCGCAAGCTCGAGCGCGAGAAGCAGATCTCGGAAGACGACCTGCGGCGCGCGCAAGAGCGGCTCCAGAAGATCACCGACGCCCAAATCGCCGCCGCCGATGCCGTTTCCAGCCGCAAGGAAAAGGAACTGATGGAGGTCTAGCACCCGCATGACATCGAACGGCAAGGTGCCGCATGCGGCGCAACCCCCCATCTGCCAGGCATCGCACGTCGCCATCATCATGGACGGCAATGGCCGCTGGGCCACGGCGCGCGGGCTGCCGCGCCTCGCCGGCCACCGCGCCGGCACCGAGAACGTGCGCCGCGTGCTCCAGGCCCTCGCGCGTGGCGGCGTCCGCTACGTCACCCTCTATGCCTTCTCCACTGAGAACTGGGGCCGGCCCGCGGTCGAGGTCAACGGCTTGATCCAGCTGCTGGAAGCCGTCATCGACGACGAGGTCACGCAGCTTCACCAGCAAGGCGTCCGCATCCTCCACCTCGGCTCCAAGGCCCGCCTGCCCACCTCGCTTGCCGGCGCCATCGCCCAGGCCGAGGAGCGCACGAAGCAAAACACAGGGCTGACGCTGTGCGTCGCCTTCGACTACGGCGGCCGTGCCGAGGTGGTCGCGGCGGTGCGCGCCATGCTCGCCGCCGGCCTCGACGCCTCGCACGTCACAGAGGAGGCGTTGCGCGCCCACCTCTGCCTGCCCGACGTGCCCGACCCCGACCTCATCGTCCGCACCGGCGGCGAGCAGCGCCTGAGCAACTTCCTGATCTGGCAGGGCGCCTACAGCGAGCTCTACTTCACGCCCACGCTGTGGCCCGACTTCGACGAGGCCGAGGTGGAGCGCGCTCTCGACGCCTTCCGCCAACGCGACCGCCGCTTCGGCAGGCTGCCCAATGGCGCGGACGAGGACGCCGGCGACGAGGCCGCTCCCCGCGCGCACCGCTCCTGAAGCCGATGGTGCGCGCCGCGTCCGGCAACCTCCGCGCCCGGCTGGTCAGCGCGGCCGTCGCGCTCCCCCTGCTCATCGCCGCCGTCTGGGCCGGCAACCCCATCGTCCTGTTGGTCGCCATCGCCATCGCATTCGCGGCGGCGCGCGAGGCGGCCGGCCTCATGGCCCACATGGGCATGCGCCCGCTCGTCGTCACCCCCGTCGCCGGCGCCGCGTTCGTGCTCTCCGCATGGGCGCTCGGCCTCGGCGCAACGGCGTTGGCATTCGGCGGCGCCGCCGCCGCCATGCTCCTCGTCTCGCCCGCCCTGCGAGGGCCGCGCCCGGGGCTGCGAACGTGGCTCGCCACGTGGGGGCCGGTCGTCTACGCCGGCCTGCCGCTCGCCGCCGTCGTGCTCCTGCGCGGCGCGCCGCACGGCCTCGACTGGCTGCTCCTCGGCCTGCTCGCCACCTTCGCCACCGACACCGGCGCCTACTTCGTCGGGCGCGCGCGCGGACGCCACAAAATGGCCCCCCGCATCTCCCCCGGCAAGACATGGGAAGGTGCCGCGGGTGGACTGGCCGCGTGCGTCGCCGCCACGGTCGCTCTCAACGCCCTGCTGGGCATGGCATTCGCGCCCGCCGCCGCCGCCGCGCTGGGCGCCGCCATCGGCGTGGCCTCGCAGGCCGGCGACCTCGCGGAGTCGAAGCTGAAGCGGATGGCGGGCGTCAAGGACTCGGGCCGCTTCCTGCCGGGCCACGGTGGCCTGCTCGACCGCCTCGACAGCCTTGCCCCCATCTTCCCCCTCGTCTACCATGTTTCGAGGATATGGCCCGCGCAATAGGCAACGATGGGGCAAACGGTGAGGCCGGCTCATGGAGGCGGCGGCCCGCTCGCGAGATGAGGCCCGCCCGTCGCGCCGGCGGGCGATGGGCAAGGCCGGTGGCTCGTCGCGGCGCATCGAGGACCGGCCGACGATGGGCTTGCCAGCATGGTCTTCTTCAATCGGGCGCCCGGCCGCGATCCACGAGAGGAAAGACAATGGCCTTAACTGACCACCGAGGGTATCCGCGTCTCGTTCCCGCGGCACGCCATTCCCCCATGGGTCACCACCGGTCATCCCACTGCACGGAGGCAGGTGTGCCTCGGATCGACTTCAAGAAGCCAAGCCGCGCCACCGGAGGCGCGGTTGTCCGCCGCGATGACGGGGAGGCCGCCGGGCTGGCGGCGCCGCGCGCCGGCAAGCGCTCCGATGAGTCCCCGAAGGGCACATGAAGGGCGTAGTCATCCTCGGCTCCACGGGCTCCATCGGCACGCAGACGCTGGATGTCGTCCGCGCGCTGCCCGGCAATTTCCGCGTGCTGGGCCTGGCCGCCAACAACAACACCGCGCTGATGGAACGCCAGGTGGCCGAGTTCCGCCCCGCCATGGTTTGGGTCGGCTCCACGCCGGACGGCGTCCCTCCATTCGACCGCCACGGCGCAACCGTCGTGCCCATGGATGCGATGGCATGCGCCCCAGGGGTCGACGTCGTGATGCTGGCGACCACGGGCCGCGCGGGGCTCGCCCCCGCGCTGACGGCGCTGCGGCAGGGCACCGCCGTCGCGCTGTCGAGCAAGGAAGTCATCGTCATGGCGGGTGGCCTCGTCATGGAGGCGGCCAAGGCGCACGGCGCGCCGGTGCTTGCCGTCGACAGCGAGCCGTCGGCCATTTGGCAATGCCTGCGCGGCGAGGCGCTGCCGCCCAAGCGGCTCATCATCACCGCCTCGGGCGGGCCGTTCCGCAAGCGGCCGATCGACGAGCTGGACGGCGTCACCGCGCGGGAGGCGCTGGCCCATCCCACGTGGGTGATGGGGAAGAAGATCACGATCGACTCGGCGACGCTGATGAACAAGGGCTTCGAGGTGATCGAGAGCCACTGGCTGTTCGACATGCCCTACGACCGCATCGATGTGGTGGTGCACCCGCAAAGCGTCATCCACTCGATGGTCGAGTTCGCGGACGGCTCCGTGAAGGCGCAGTTGGGCCCGCCCGACATGCGGCTGCCGATCCAGCACGCCCTGTCGTACCCGGAGCGGCTGCCCAGCGCCGCCGTGCCCACCTACGATCCGCTGCGCTACCCGGCGCTCACGTTCGAGCCGTTGGACCCGGCGCGTTATCCGTGCTTCGCGACCGCGCGTGAAGCCGGCGCCCGCGGCGGAACGTATCCATCTGTGTTGAGCGCGGCGGACGAAGAGGCGGTCCGCCTTTTCCTGCAAGGGCGCATACGCTTCACGGACATACACCGGCTGGTGGCGAGCGCCCTGGACGCGCATGAGCCCAGCCACGAGTCGTTGGAGACGGTACTGGAGGCGGACGCGTGGGCTCGGCGGCACGTTGCGGCGGCGATCGACGGTTCCTGAATGTTTGAAACCATCCTGGTCTTCGCGGCGGTCCTCGGTTTCCTCGTCATCGCGCACGAGCTGGGCCATTTCACCGTCGCCAAGCTCGCGAAGGTGCGCGTGCTGGAGTTCGGCATCGGCTATCCGCCCAAGGTGCTCGGCTTCAAGCGCGGCGAAACGGCCTACACCATCAACCTCTTGCCGCTCGGCGGCTTCGTCCGCATGGAGGGCGAGGACGGCCCGGCCGAGTCGCCTCGCAGCTTCACCAGCAAGCCGCCGCTGACCCGCCTGGCGATTCTGGCGGCCGGCGCCTCCATCAATGCCATCCTCCCCGTGTTCCTGCTCACCGCCTTCTTCATGATCCCGCGTGACGTCGTGCGGACCGACGTGACCATCGTCAACGTCTCGCCCGACTCTCCCGCCGCGGCCGCCGGCCTGCTGCCGGGCGACGTTGTCGTCGAGGCCGATGGACGCGAGGTCGACAACTCCGCCGACCTGCTCGCCAACATCCAGCGCCGCATGAACGCCGATGCGACATGGGTGGTGCGCCGCGACGGCGCGCTCACCGCGGTCGTCGTGCGTCCCGACGGCAGCCGGCCCGCCGAGCAGGGCGCCGTCGGCATCGGCATCGCCGACGCGCGCGTGACGGTGACCGACGTGGCGCCGGGGTCGCCGGCCGCCCAGCTTGGCCTGCGTCCCGGCGATACGTTCGTGCTGGTCGGCAACACCCGCGTGCTGCGCCCGGAGGTGCCCGCCGAGGCATCCGCCGAGGCATTTGCCACCAACCCTGGCGCGTCCGTGCCGGTGACCGTCTTCCGCGACGGCGACTACGTGACGCTGACGCTGACGCCGTCGATCGGCCCGCTCGCCGGCTTCGAATCGGCCGAGCGCCCCATCGCCAAGGAGTCGCTGCCGGTTTGGAAGGCCGTGCCCGCCAGCTTGGTGTTCATGGGCGACATTCTGGTGATGACCCGGAACGAGATCGGGCGCTGGTTTTCCGGCGCGGGCGAGGTGCAGCTGTCGGGCCCGGTCGGCATTGCCCAGCTCACCGGCGAAGTCGCGCAGGGCGGCATCAGCCCGCTGCTCACGTGGACCGCGCTGCTGTCGCTCAACCTCGCCATCATCAACCTCCTGCCGATACCGGCGCTCGACGGTGGCCGCATCGTGTTCGTGTTGATAGAATTGGCCCGTGGCGGGCGACGCCTCGCTCCGGAGAAGGAACGGCTCGTCCACCTCGCCGGTTTCGTCCTGCTCATGGCGCTCGTGGCCGTGATCACCATTGGAGACATCCAGCGCCTGCTGTCGTAGACCGCCCACCAGTCGAAACGGAGCGCACACCATGCCGCAGCGCCGCGTGACCAAACCAGTCCAAGTCGGCAACGTGAAGGTGGGCGGCGACGCACCGGTCACCGTGCAGTCGATGACGAAGACGAACACGCGCGACGTGGCCGCCACGGTGCGCCAGATCCACGAGCTGGAAGCGGCGGGCTGCGACATCATCCGCTGCGCCGTGCCCGACATGGAAGCGGCAACGGCCCTCGGCCAGATCAAGAAGCAGGTCCGCATCCCGGTCGTCGCCGACATCCACTTCCATTACCAACTCGCCCTGGAGGCGCTGCGCCAAGGCGTCGACTGCCTGCGGCTGAACCCCGGCAACATCCGCGACCCCGAAAAGGTGCGGCTCGTCGCCGGCGAGGCGAAGGCGCGCGGCGTGCCAATCCGCATCGGCGTGAACTTCGGCAGCCTGCCGCCCGTCGGCGCCATTGGCCGCACCCGTGGGCTGCACCGGCACGTCGATGGCGTCAACATCCTCGCCAAGGGGTCGGCGGCCGCCGGCACCGGCGAGGGCATCTCCGTCGTCGATCACATGGTGGCGACGGCGTTGTGGGAGATCTCGCTGCTCGAGGACCAGGATTTCGACCTCATCAAGATCTCGATGAAGGCCTACGACGTCGACACCACGGTCGAGGCCTACCGTCGCCTGGCCTCGCTCGTGCCGTACCCGTTCCACCTCGGCATCACCGAGGCGGGCACGGCGCGCTCCGGCTCCATCCGGAGCGCCATCGGCCTCGGCATTCTGCTCTACGAGGGCATCGGCGACACCATTCGCGTCTCGCTCAGCGACGACTCCCGCGAGGAGGTCATCGCCGGGTTCGAGATTCTCAAGGCGCTGGACCTGCGGCAGAAGGGCGCGAAGCTGGTGGCCTGCCCCTCGTGCGGCCGCGCCGACGTGGACATCCGCCGGCTGGCGAACGATGTCGATGCGCTGCTCCGCGACCTCGACGCACCGGTGAAGGTGGCAGTCATGGGCTGCGAGGTGAACGGGCCCGGCGAGGCGAAGGACGCCGACGTCGGCATCGCGGCCGGCAATGGACGCGCCGTGATCTTCCGCAAGGGGCAGAAGGCGCGCGTGGTGGCCGCGTCGGAGATGCTGCCGGCGCTCATGGAAGAGGTGCGGGCGGTGGCGGCGGCCAAGGCGCCGGTCAAGGCCGGCTAACGCGGCCCCGCTCCCACCGCTCTTACGCCCGTGAGAGGCAGTCCACGCGACCGCGAGCACGGTGGTCACCTCCGTGTGGCGCCGCCTCTGCTATCCTGCGTCGCAACGCTTTCCACTTCCGAGGCCGACGCCCATGCGCCAGTCCCGCTTCCTCATGCGGACCCTCCGCCAAGACCCCGGCGACGCCGACACGGCCAGCCACCGCCTCATGCTCCGCGCGGGCATGATGATGCAGGTGGTGGCCGGCGTCTACTCCTACCTGCCTCTCGCGCTGCGGTCGCTCAACAAGATCGAGGCGATCATCCGCGAGGAGATGAACGCCGCCGACGGCCAGGAGGTGCGGATGCCCGCGCTGCAGCCGCTGGAGTTGTGGCAGCAGACCAAGCGCGACGAGGCGCTGGGCCCGATCCTGTTCCGCTTGCGCGACCGCCGCGAGCGGGAGCTGGTGCTGGGGCCGACACACGAGGAGGTGATCACCTCCATCGCCAAGGCGCACGTATCGTCGTACCGCGACCTGCCGCTGAACCTGTATCAGATACAGACGAAGTTCCGCGACGAGCCGCGTCCGCGCGCGGGGCTCATGCGCGGGCGCGAATTCGACATGAAGGACGCCTATTCGTTCCACGCCGACGCCGAGTCGCTGGATGTGACATATAAGCGGATGGTGCAGGCCTACCGCAACGTGTTCCGCCGCTGCGGCCTGCCCACGCTGGCCGTCGAGGCGGACAGCGGGGCCATTGGCGGCAAGGACTCGCACGAATTCATCATGCCCGCCGACAGCGGCGAGGACACCGTGCTGCGGTGCCCGAACTGCGACTACGCGGCGAACGCCGAGCGCGCCCACAGCGTGAAGGCCAAGGCCCCCGAAGGGGAGCCGCGGCCGCTGGAGAAGGTGTCGACGCCGGGCGTGCAGGCGATCCCGGCGCTGGCCGCCTTCCTGGACGTGCCGGACCGGCAGACGCTGAAGACGGTGTTCTACAAGGCGGACGGGCGGACGGTGTTGGTCGTCATCCGTGGCGACTTGCAGGTGAACGAGGTCAAGCTCAAGAACTATCTCAAGGCGCGCGACCTGCGGATGGCGACCACCGAGGAGTCGAGGGCGGCCGGCCTCACCCCCGGCTACACGTCGCCCATCGGGGCGTCGGGCGCGAGCGTACTGGCGGACGAGTCGGTGACGCAGGGCAACAACTTCGTCGTGGGCGCGAACGAGGAGGGCTTCCATTGCCGGAACGCCAACTACCCGCGCGACTTCACGGCCGACGCGGTACTCGACATCGCGCTCGCGGAGGCGGGGCAGGGGTGCCCGCGCTGCGGTGGCGTGCTGGAGGCGGTGCGCGGCGTGGAGGTGGGGCACGTGTTCAAGCTCGGCACGGCCTACAGCACGGCGCTGAACGCCACCTTCCAAGACGCCGCCGGCAACCTGCACCCCATGACCATGGGGTGTTACGGCATCGGCGTCACGCGCATTCTGGCGGCGGCGATCGAGCAGAACCACGACGACAAGGGCATCATCTTCCCGGCGCCCATCGCGCCGTTTCACGTGCACCTGGTGGCGCTGAACGCCGACAATGCGGAGGTGCAGGCCGCGGCGGAGCGCGTCGAGGCGCGGCTCGCGGCGAGGGGCTACGAGGTGCTGTACGACGACCGCGTGGAGTCGGCGGGCGTGAAGTTCAACGACGCCGACCTGCTGGGGCTGCCGGTGCGCGTGGTGGTGAGCCCGCGGAACCTGAAGCAGAACGTCGTGGAGATCAAGCGACGCCGCGACGAGAAAGGCGAGCTGGCCGGCTTCGACGCGCTGGAGTCGAAGGTTGCCGAGTTGCTGGACAAGGACCGGCTGCAGGCCGTCCCTAGAACGCCCCCAGCCCCGACCTGGCCGCTTGACGTCGCTGCGCCCGATTGAGCGGCGCGCTCACGGATGTCGCGGGCATCGCCGGGGACGGCGACACGAGCCACGGGCTGGAGCCGCCAATACCGGCGATGGTGGGGGCGGCGCCCATGTCGGCGAGCGCCCCTCGCTCCGGCCGCGCCGAGGGGCGGGTGGCATCCATCCCCAGCAGCTTGGCGATGAGGGCCAGCGCCTTGTTCGCCGCGTTGGCATTGAAGCGCGCGTAACCCAGCTTGCCGTTGGGCAGGCGCACCGGGCGGATCTGCAACGAGACCTCGGCCGTCCGCGCCAGCAGGTCGATCATCCATTCGCGGGTCACGCGCGGGGATGGGGGGTCGTCGAGTCGAGGCTCCGCGCCGTCGATACCGGACGCTCCCAGCGCCACCGCGTCGGGGGACAGCGAATTCGCCATGCGTCACCTCCATTTGGTATGCACTATCCATGATGCGCCATGCACGTGGCACGATGCAATAGGTAGAGTGCCGGCGAGGCCGCATGCCGCCAGGAGATGCGCTAGTAGGTGTCGAACATGCGCTGGAGTTCGGCCTGGGCCTTCGTCTTGGTGAGGCCGAGCATGAGCAGCACCCGCGCCTTTTGCGGCGAGAGGTTGTCGGCGACGACGAACCCGGATTCGGCGGACTTTTGCGTGAGCGCCACGCGCCCGCTGCCCGTGCGCGAGCTGAGCACGACGGGGACACCCTTGCCGGCCACCTCCCGCGCGACCGCGGCCATGGCCGGCGGCATGCCGCCGGCGCCGCTGCCCGCGACCACGATGCCCCGCGCGCCGCGCTCCACCAGCGCCTCCATGAGCCGGCCGTCGACGCCGCCGTAGACGTAGACGATGTCCACCTGGGGCAACTGCTGGATGCCCGCGACGTCGAACTCGGAGTCGGCCGTGTGCCGGCGGGTGGGCGTCCGATAGAAGACGACCTTGCCGTCGCTGTCGGCGTAGCCGAGCAGGCCAAGCTGCGGCGACTGGAACGTCTCCAGGCGAAACGTGTTCGTCTTCGCCATCTCGCGGACGCTATTGATCTCGTTATTGAACGCGGTGAGCGCGCCCTTGCCGCGCGCGGCGGGCGAGGCGGCGACGCGGATGGCATCGAGCAGGTTCACGTCGGCGTCGGTGCTGATGCCGGTGGGGGGTCGCTGCGAGCCGGTGAAGACGACGGGACGCTCGTCGCGCACCGTCAGGTGCAGGAAGAAGGCCGTCTCCTCTAGCAGGTTCGTGCCGTGCGTGATAACGACCCCGGAGAGGTCGCCGTCTCCGGCGAACAGCTCGTTGCAGCGCTGGGCAAGGGCGACCCACTGGTCCGGGCCCATCGCCAGCGTCTTATAGTCTTCGATGAAGGGCTGCTCGTGCGTGACCTGGGCGACCTGCGCCGCCTCGGGAATGCGGGCGAGCAGGCCGTCGATGAGGATGGGCTGGCCGAAGGCGCCGTACTCGGTGAGGTCGAGCCGGTGGCGGCCCAAGGTGCCGATGGTGCCGCCGGTGCCGATGACATGGACCCTGGGGCCTGGCATGATCCCTCTCTGGAGCGCCGGGCGGGCGGCCTCCGGGCCGCCGCCCGCGCGTGAGGCTAGTGACGGCTACCGCATCGCGGACGTGGCGTGCGGAATGAGTATCTTCGACTCCTGGCTCAGCATCCACTGGCTCGTTTTGGGCGGCCACTTACCGGAGGGGTCCTTGCCCGCCTCGGCGCGAATGCGCTGGCGCTCGTTCAAGTCCTTGTAGGCCCACATGTGGTAGAGCTTGTTCATCACGCCGCCGAAGCCGGCGCTGGTCCACACGCCGACGAAGGGCGAATACTTGGCCCGCACCGGGACGGACTCGGCCCATATCTTGAGTACCTCGGGGATCGCGCCCACCTGGTAGGTGTAGACGCGGAGCTCGTAGATGCCGCCAAGCTGTCTCGGCTCGCCGGTCCATTCCTCCATGAAGGGCGCCGAGTTGATGAGCTCGGTGTCCATGGTCACGAGCACGTCGTCGCCCTTGGGCGGCCAGCGGCGCGAGGTGTCCTTCGCGGCGGCGCCGCGCACCTCCTCCATGTGGGTGAGGCTCTTGTAGGGCCAGATGTGGATGACCTGATTGAGCGGGCCGATCTCAGTGGTGAAGAGGCCGCCGAGCTTCGAGTAGGCCTCGCGCACGGGATAGGCCTCCACCCAACGCTTGAGGTATTCGGGGGCCGTGTTGGGCTTCAGCGTGTAGGTACGCAGGTCGTAGAGCATCGGCATGCCTTTCGCGGCGAGATGTGGAACGCGGCAGCAGGCTATCGCCGCGCGGGCAGGGCGTCAATGTCGCGCGGGCGCCGCGCGAACGGCCGCGACCGGCGTCGCGGCCGTCGTTGTGACCACGCGCGCGCGGGCGTTATAATGCGTCTATTCGGCACCATTCGTCGCACCCGTGGGGAACTAGCTTGACGACGCAAAGAGAAACCGGCACGTTCGAGGTGAAGTCCGGGCTTGCACAGATGCTGAAGGGCGGCGTCATCATGGACGTCGTGACGGCGGAGCAGGCGAAGATCGCCGAAGACGCCGGCGCGTGCGCGGTGATGGCGCTGGAACGGGTGCCCGCCGACATCCGCCGTGACGGCGGCGTCGCGCGCATGTCGGACCCCGGCATGATCGAGTCGATCATGAAGGCGGTGACGATCCCCGTGATGGCGAAGTGCCGCATCGGCCACTTCGTCGAGGCGCAGGTGCTGCAAGCCGTGGGCGTCGACTACATCGACGAATCCGAGGTGCTGACGCCCGCCGACGACAACCACCACGTTTGGAAGCACGACTTCACGGTGCCGTTCGTCTGCGGCGCCCGCGACCTTGGCGAGGCATTGCGCCGCATTGCCGAGGGCGCGGCGATGATCCGCACGAAGGGCGAGGCGGGCACCGGCGACATCGTGGAGGCGGTGCGGCACATGCGGACGGTGATGCAGCAGATACGCCGGGCGCAGCACCTGCCCGACGACGAGTTGGCATCGTTCGCCAAGGAGATCGGCGCGCCGCTCGCGCTGGTGGAGCAGGTGAAGCGGCTGGGCCGGCTGCCCGTGGTGAACTTCGCCGCCGGTGGCGTGGCGACGCCCGCCGACGCCGGGCTGATGATGCAGCTGGGGGCGGACGGCGTGTTCGTCGGCTCCGGCATCTTCAAGTCCGGCAACCCCGCGGCCCGCGCGAAGGCCGTGGTGAAGGCCGTGACACACTATAACGACCCCGCCGCCATCGCGGAGGCATCCAAGGGCTTGGGCGAGGCGATGGTGGGCATCAGCGCTCGCTCGATGAAGCCGGAGGAGCTGCTGGCTAGCCGGGGTTGGTAGGTTGAGCCAGTTGCGTAGCGTTGGCGTCCTGGCCCTCCAAGGTGACTTCGCCGAGCACATCGCGACGCTGCGACGGCTTGGCGTCGACGCACGCGAGATCCGCACCACGAAGCAGCTGGCCGGCGTTGGCGCGCTCATCATCCCCGGCGGGGAGAGCACCACCATGGCCAAGCTGATGGACATGTACGACCTGCGCGAGCCCATCACGCGGTTCGCCAGCGCCGGCAACCCGGTGTGGGGCACCTGCGCCGGGCTCATCATGCTGGCGAAGCGCCTGGCCGACGACCGACCGCAGCCGCTGGGGTTGATGGACATCGTGGCGCGGCGCAACGCCTTCGGCCGGCAGGTCGATTCGTTCGAGACCGATCTCGACATCCGCGGGGTCGAAGGCGGCCCCTATCGCGCCGTTTTCATCCGCGCTCCGATCGTCTTGGAAACGGGCCCGAGCGTCGAGACGCTCGCGAGCCTGTGGGATGGCTCGGTGGTCGCCGCGCGGCAGGACAACCTGCTGGCGACCTCGTTCCACCCGGAGCTGACCAGCGACGGCCGGGTGCACCGTTACTTCGTGGAGATGATGGCAAGCCGAGCGACGACATGATACGGGACCTGCGCCCCAGCGACATACCGCGCCAGTTGCTGCCCGGCCGCCTGGCCGGCAGCGATCTCGCCTTCACGCGCGCTTCCATCGCGCGGCCCAAGCACTCGTTCAACCTGCTCGAGCTCTCGCGCTGGAGCTTTCCACCCACCACCGCGCAGCACGCCTTCGCCTCCGTCCGCAAGACCGACCTGAACGGCGTCGCCGTGGTGCGACCGCGCAACGGCAGGCGCGCGTGGGAGCTGGCGCACCTCGTCTGCGCCGACGGCACGATGGACGACGCCAGCGACCTGCTGGAGTATTGCGCGGGCTGGGTCAGCGAGCAGGGCTGCGAACGCCTGTTTCTGCGCGTGCCCCACGGGCACCCCATCGCGCGGGCAGCGCGCCGCGCCGGCTTCATGCCCGCCTACGCCGAGGATGTCCACGGCCTCCAGCGCGCGTGGCCGCCGGCCGCCGGCGAGCCGACGCTGCACTTGCGGCTCGCGACGGCCGCCGACGCGCACGGCATCTTCCGGCTGTACAACAGCGTGGTGCCGGCGTCGATCCGCCCGCTCACCGGCCTCACGTTGGAACAGTGGCAAGACGCCAACGAAGCCCCCGGCGGCTCGGTGGCCGAATATGTGTCGGAGGACGTGGGCAGGCTGCGGGCCTGGCTCCGCATCGCCAAGAAGGGCCAAGCGTTGACGCTGGACGCCGTGGCCCACCACGACACGGCACCGCTGGCGGCGGGCCTCGTCGCCGACGCATCGCGCCTGGCGGGCGGGCGGCTGCAGCCGCAATGGGTGGTGCCCACGCACCAAGACGCCATTGGGCGGGTGCTGCGCGATCAGGGGTGGACGCCACGGCAGTCTTATTCCGTGTTCGTTCGGATGGTGGCGAAGCCCATCAAGGAGCCGGCGCTCGTGCCGGTGCAAGCCTGATGGCCTGGAGGGGTTGCGAGCAAACATGACCCAACCACATGTTCCGGAGCCATCGCCCTGGCAGGTGGCGACCGACGATTTGAGGACGCTGCTCGACACGTTGCCGCCCGCGGTGCAGAACGCGGTGGACACCGAAGGGCACACGGACAAGCTGCTGGAGATCGTGATGGACCTGGGGCGGCTGCCGGAGGCCCGTTACGCCGACCGCGAGGTCGATCTCGGCAACGAGGAGGCGACCGAGGCCGACCTCGACTGGGTGACCGCGCGGATCGGTGTGTTCGGCGACGACAACCGAGCCGGCATCGAGCGCACTCTGCACCGCATCTCGGCCATCCGCAACCGCACCGGCAAGGTCGTCGGCCTCACGTCGCGGGTCGGCCGCGCCGTCTTCGGCACCGCGCGCGTCGTGGAAGACCTGGTGCTGTCCGGCAAGAGCGTGCTGCTGCTGGGGCGTCCCGGCGTGGGCAAGACGACGATGCTGCGCGAGGTGGCTCGCGTGCTGGCCGACCAGGCTCACAAGCGCGTGATCATCGTCGACACGTCGAACGAGATCGCCGGCGACGGCGACATACCGCACCCGGCCATCGGCCGAGCGCGCCGCATGCAGGTGCGGACGCCGGCGCTGCAGCACGCGGTGATGATCGAGGCGGTCGAGAACCACATGCCCGAGGCCATCATCATCGACGAGATGGGCACGGAGCAGGAGGCGGCCGCCGCGCGGACGATCGCGGAGCGCGGCGTGCAGCTGATCGCGACGGCGCACGGCAACACCCTCGAAAACCTGCTGGTCAACCCCACGCTGGCCGACCTCGTCGGCGGCGTGCACACGGTGACGTTGAGCGACGAGGAGGCGCGCCGGCGGCGGACACAGAAGACGATTCTGGAGCGGCGCGCGCCGCCGACCTTCGACGTGCTGGTGGAGATACAGTCGTGGAGCAAGGTGACCGTGCACCTGGACGTGGCCCGCACGGTGGACCAGATACTGCGCGGGGCGCCCATCTTTCCCGAGACGCGCACCCTGGACGCGCGAGGCCTGGTGCAGCACGCGAAGGAGCGCCGCGTCGCCACGGGCGT
>VGZX01000030.1 GCA_016872415.1 SAR202 cluster bacterium
GCCCGCAACGCGCCTTTCGGCTACGAGCGCGAGAAGGACACCAACATCGAGGAGCGGGAGAAGGCGACGGTGCAAGGCGGCAAGTTCGGACGAGACATGGCCTAGTCGGCTTGGTATATAGTGCTACTCCGCGTGGTATGGACGCGACTCGGAGCACCTTGGAGACGCGGGGCCACGCGGCAAGAAATCGAAGCGAGGTTACCGATCAATGCGAGAGATAATTGCCGGGACAATCGCAGCCGCCGGAGTCGCCGTTGCCTTGATCGCCGGCCCCGTGCTCGAGGAGTGGACGATCTTCCTGGCCGGCGTGGCCGCGCTGGTGATCGGCGTCGGGCTCATCGTTTCCGTGAAGCTGCCGGAGCGCTACGGCCCGTAAGACGAGCCGGCCGGCCGGCCCGAACGACGGCATTCACGAACCACCCGGACATCGCGCGATGTCCGGGTGGTTTGGCGTCGCCGGCCGATGGCATCGTCAGTCGCCGATGCCAAGGAACCGCAGCGCGTTCTTCGAGCCGACCAACTCACGTTCTTCCGCCGTCAGCTTGAGCTCCGTGAATTCTTGGTCCGCCGTCTGCTTCCGGGTCATGAACGGATAGTCCGAGCCGATCATCACCTGGCTCACGCCGACCATGTCGATGAGGAAGCGCACGGCGCGGTTGTCGAATAGCACGTCGTCGTAGAAGAACTCGCGCGCGTACTCCATGGGAGCGCGCTTCACGGTGCCCTTGAGTGGGCCTTGGCCGGAATAGGCGTTGTTCAGGCGCGGCAGCAACAGCAGGAAGTTGCCACCTCCGTGGCTGAACAGCACGCGCAGGCCCGGCGCATGGTCGATCACGCCGCCGGTGATCATCGATGCCGCCGCCAACGCGCTCTCGATCGGGAACCCGATCGAGTTTTCGAGCATGGGGTGACCCACCAGCCGGTCCATGTAGGTCGGGTGCTGCGCGTGGATGAACACGGCCAAGCCGAGCGAGGCGGCCTCCTTGAAGAAGGGGATGAACCTCGGGTCGCCTGGGCTCACGCCTTCGATGTTGCTCACGATCTCGACGCCGTGCAGCCCCATGCTCTTCACCTTGCTCAACATCTTCGCGGCGGCGTCCACGTCCTGCAGCGGCACGGAGCCGAGGCCGTAAAACCGGTCGGGCGCCGCCTCTATCATCCGGAGGATGGTCTCATTCAGGAACATCGCCAAGTCCGATCCGTCCTTCAGGTCCAGCGAGTAGTCACACAGCTGGGGCATGGGGGACAGCGCCTGCCGATCGACGGCCTGGTTGCCCAGCTCCGCCACGCGTCGCGGCACGGCCCAGCAACCGCTCTGCACCGTGCGGAAGTTCTTGCCTTCGATCATCACGTTGGCCTTGCCCGGCTCGATGTGCTCCATGTACGGCCACTTCTTGCCCGCCGCGCGGCCTGCGCTGGACGGGAACTGCTCTGGGACGATGTGATTATGAACGTCGATGATCATGGGCCTGTCACCTGCCTCGTCAAGTTGGATCGCGGGGCAACGGTCAAGCGCCGCCAGCGTGCGTGTGAGATTACGCGCCGGCGTGGTGAAAGAAAATATCCAGCGGCCATTGTCGCTTCGCGCGTGCCACGACCGACCGCGCGCCGCCGCCGCGCTCGCCCCGTTCTCCGCGAAGGATGGCCGTGGTGCGACGTGACGCCTGCTTCGTCACGCGTGCCCACGCCGGATGAGCAGTCGGAATGTCCGCTTCACGACGAATGCTGGCCCAAAACGTGTCCAACACCGGATACTCGGAGCCATGGGCGAGCGGTATCGTCGATTCGTGACTGGCCGCGTTCGTCAATTTAGGATGGGGTTCACCGCGCACTAACGCACCGCCTAGGAGGCGTTACATTTCATCGAGAGCTCACCGCCTGGGGTTCGTGTCGATGTACGTCAAGGATGTCGCAGCCTCGACCGAGTTCTACGAGAAGGCCGTCCATCTGGAGGTGTCCGAGCAGCGTGGCGATAAGGTCTTCTTGCGGGGCGGCATGCCGCACCACTGGATCGCGATTCAGCTGGCGCCGGTGGGCAAGGCTCCGGGGCTGGCCGCGCTCGGCATCGAGGTGAAGGGCAAGGCGGCGCTCGATGAGGTGGCCGAGAAGTTGCGCGCTCGCGGCATCCCGTTCCGCGCGGGCGATGGCCTCGAGGCCGAGCGCGTGGCGCACTCGATCCACTTCGACGATCCCAGCGGCAATCCGCTAACGGTTTACACCGACATGGTGAGCATGCCCACGCCACCGGCGCCTCGGCGCGTCGAGTTCCTCGACATCCAGCACGTCGTGCTGCTCGTCGGCGACATCGACCGTGCCGTCGATTTCTATGGGGATGTGCTCGGCATGCGCGTGTCGGACTGGTTCGAGCACACCACCGCGTTCATGCACTTCGCCAACGGATGGCACCACGGCATCGGCCTCGGTTCGGGCATGGGCCGTGGGACGAGCGGCCTCAACCACATCTGCTTCCACACCCCGGACTTGGACACCACGATGCGCGCCCGCGCGACGGTGCAGCGCCTGGGGCTGAAGATCACCAGCGACCTGCTGAAGCACGGCCCATCCACCTCCACTGGCTTCTACTTCCAGGGGCCCGACACCATCATCGAGAACAGCTTCGGCGCCCGCTGGTTCGACGTCGACCAGCCGCACACGCCGCGCATCCTCCCGCGCACGCGCGAAAGCGTGGACGTCCACTGGGCGGGCCTGGAGAACCTGGAACTGGGCTACTTGAAGACCGAGCGGCACGACACGATTCCGGCGGGCTGACGCCAGCCCGCAGGAGTGCCACAACCCATTCGCCGGAGCGATGCCCATGGCCGATGCGGCACGGCCCCAGGTCACCACGAAGCGCCTGCCCCTTTCCAGCCAGCAACGCGAGTGGCTGGAACGGGCGTGGGCGGCGGTCGACCGCGAACGCTTGGCGACGTTGATCGCCGACCTCGTGAACATCCCGAGCCCCACGGGGTCGGAGGGGGCCTGCGCGCAATACGCCGTCGACGACATGCGACGCCACGGCATCCAAGCGCAGTACCAGCAGATGACGGAAAATCGCGGGAATGCCGTCGGTTGGCTGCGGGGCAAGGGTGGCGGCGCCTCGCTGCTGCTCTACGGCCACTTCGACCACTACATCACGGGGGACGCCGATGACCGCCTCGTCACCGGCGCCATCGACCACCCGTCATTCCATTCGAAAGCGGTGCGGACGGGCAACGTGATCCGCGGCGCGGGCAGCGGCAACCCCAAGGCCGGCAGCGTGGCCTGCATGCTGGCGGCGCAGGCCGTCGCCGCCGCGAACGTGCCCTTGCTCGGCGATGTCGCCGTCGGCCTCGTCAGTGGCGGCATCCACAAGGTGCAGATCGGCGACGCGGGCCGCCCGTACGTCGACCCGAAGTACCAGGGCTTCGGCTCCGGCTGCGAATACATGCTGCGCCACGGCATGCGGACCGACTTTTGCGTCAGCAGCAAGCCGGGCTATACCGTCGTGTGGGAGGAGCCGGGCGTCATCTGGATCAAGTTAACGTTGAAGGGCGTCGTCGGCTATGCGGGCCGGCGCGGCGTCTACAAGCGGCCCATCGAAGGCGCGGCGGTGCTCATACCCCGGCTGGTCGATTGGTTCGAGGCCTACGCCGACCGGCACTCCACCGGTCAGGCCGGCGCGCCGGGCCACATCGGCGCCATCGAGGGCGGCTGGCCGTTCAAGCCCGACTTCTCGCCGGCAGTCTGCAACCTCTACCTCGACATCCGCGTGAGCCCCCGGTCCGACGTCCGCGACATCCTCGCGGAGTTCGCCGAGTTCATCGACTCGTTCAAGGCGGCGAACCCCGCCATGGACATCGAGTGGAAGCCGTTCGCGCTCATGCCCGGCACGTCGAGCGATCCCAACGGCTGGATCGTCCAATCGACGATGCGCGCGTGGGAAGCGGTGGAAGGGCAGCCGCACCAGGTGCGGACCGGCATGTCGGGCATGACCGACGCGGCGCTACTGCGGTCGGCGGGCATTCCCACTGCTCGCCTGGGCGGCCAGTTGAGCACCGGCGCGGATCCGTCCATGGGCTTCCTGGGTGGCGAGGGCGCAGACCTGGATGTGATGATGCGCGTCATTAAGTGCTATATCCACGCGATCATCGACACTTGCACGCGCCCGCGTGAAGAGGTCGTCGAGGCGTAGCCGTCACTTCATGGCCTTGAGGATGTGCCGCTCGAACGCTTCGAGCACCTCATCGGCCTGCTCCGCCGCGCCGTAGAGCTGGCAGACGACGTGGGCGGCGCCCGTTTCGGCGACGCACCGCGCCAGTCGTTCGGCGCACCGCCATGGCGTGCCCACCAGGCCCATGGCATCGCAAAGCCGTTCGAGCACCGATTCGGGGATCGCGGCCTCCCCCGGCGCCTCGGGCAGCGGGATACCCATCGCCGCCGCCTGCCGGCCGAAGATGCGCGAGGGCTTGCCGAGCCAAACGCCGAGAATGCGTCGCGCCCGCAGCCGCGCCCGCTCTTCGTTCGAGTCGACGAACACCGGCACGCCCAACATGAACCGCACGCCGGCTGGATCGCGCCCTGCCCGCGCGGCGCCACGCGCGATGGCGCGCCTCGCCTCGTCGACCATCGCCGGGGCGATGCCCACCATGCAGAAGGCGCCATCCGCGACCTCGCCCGCCAACTCCAACATTCGTGGGCTGCTGGCCTTGACGATGACCTTCGGGGGCTTGGCGGGAACATGCCGCAGCCGCACGTCGGCGCCGTGGCCGAAGCGGGCCGCGTCGCCGCGAAGCAGGGCACGGATGGCGACGACGCCATCGCGCAGCACGTCGACGCCGGCAGGCGGGCGGCCCATCACGCGCGCCGCCGTATCGCCCGCGCCCAGCACCAGCCGAGCGCGGCCGCTCGACAACTCGTCGAGGGAGTTGACGATGCTGGCGAGCACGCTCGGGTGCCTGCTCAACACATTCGAGACGCACGGGAACAGCGCGACCCGGGTGGTATGCCGGGCCGCGACGCCCAGTTCCATGAACACATCGCGGCCACTGTCCTGATGGTCGGCCCGGCCGACCCCGTCGAAACCGGCGGCCTCGGCGCGCCGCGCGAACTCCCAGCCAAGGGGCAGCGGGCGATCGGTCGGGTCGGATATGTCGACGATGGTCATGTCGCCCCCGCAGTCGTGGAAGATGATCGTGGCCTGGGTTGCGCGGTAACGCCGCACAACAGGGCGCACCCGATCCACCCGGCCGCGACGATGCCGAATGCAAGCGTGTAGGTGCCGGTCACGTCGCGCAGCAGGCTGAGCAGCAGCGGCGCGCTGGCGGACGACACGGTGCTCAACGGCAGGACGAAGCCCGTGATCGCGCCCAGGTGCTCCCGGCCGAAGTAGTCCATCAGCAGCAATGCTTGCAGCTGGAAGAATCCGGCGAGGCACAGCCCCTGCCAGACGGCCCACGCGAACAGCATGGGGGTGGACTGCACCGTCATGAAGAAGAGCACGCCGACGCCGGCCGCCAGTCCCTGCGCCAGCAATACGTAGCGGGTGGCGTAGCGCGACGACCAGAAGCCCCAAAAGAAGCGCGCGCACACAGTGAAAACGCCGTAGACCAGCACGCCGTTCGCCCCCGTCTGCTGGCTGAAGCCGCGGTCGCCGATGAGGTAGGGCAGCCACTGGACCTGGTAGCCTTGCACGCCGAACGTCGCCAGCGCCCCCGCCGTTGAGATGAGCCAGAATGCGCGCGTGCGGACGGCCTGCGGGCGCGTGAAGGATGCCGTCGCTCGTATGCCTGGCGTACCGCGGCCGGCCGCGCCCGCCACGTGCCCGATCGGATCGCCGTCGGGCCCCGTGCCTGTGTCCTCCGGCCTCGTGTGCGCGATGAACGACAGCGGCGCCAGCAGCAGCGTGGTGATGACGCCCATCCAGAACCAAGTGTCGCGCCAGCCCACCATGATAACGAGGGCCGCGACGATGGGCGGAAAGATGAGCGGCCCGGTTCCGGGGCCGACATTCGTCCACATGATGGCCTTCGCCCGCTTGCGGACGAACCACTTGGCGATGAGGCCGTTGAGGACGGCGTTGCCGGTGAGCGCCATGCCCACCGCGCCCACGACGCCCTGCAAGAGATAGAACTCCCACGGCGCTTGCACCCACTTGACGGTCATCATCGACACGCCGAGCAGCACGGTGCTGACGGGAAACACCAGCTTGGGCAGCCAGCGATGGTCGCCGATGGGTCCGACGAACGGGCTGATGGCGCCCATGAGCAGGTTGCGGACGGTGAGCACGCCGAAGAGCAGCGGCCGACTCCAGCCGAGCTCGGCCTGCATGGGCACGACGAGTGCGCTGTTCACGAAGTACGAGCCGACGTTGATGGACCCGCGCACGGCGGTCAGCAGCACGAGCACCCAGCCGTAGAACAGCCGTGGGCGTCGCGGGGTGATGGCCTCGATCCGCACGGAGCGCTCCTGACGCCCTGGCGCCGGGCGTGCGCGCACTCTAGCATTCAACCGCCGGGCCGCGCTGTCGGATTCCAGATAATCGCGCCGGGAGCCGGCCCGGCGTCAGCCGAACACGGCCATCGTCTTGCAGGAGTTGAATATCCACGTCTCGACGAAGTCGAGCTGTCTCGGCGTTTGCCCGAGCTCACTCATCGCGCCAGCGAGGCACATCCAGTTCAACATCTCGTGCTGGCCGTTCTCCTCGATCTCCTCGATTGGGATATTGCGCCACGCCTCGTAATCGCCGGCCCGCAGCTCGGCGAAGCGCCGCCTGTCGCTCTCCACGTCCGGCCAGAGATAGTGGTGCTTCTTCGTCAGAAACGCGTGCGACCACGACGACGATCCGACGATGGCGACGCGATGGCCGCCGCGGCGTGCCCACCGGGCGACCGCCGCGCCGACCTCCATGCAGCGCGCGGGCGTCGGACCGGGCGGGTCCTCGCCGTCCTCGCCCATGCGGGCCGTGAACCCGCTGCCATAGCAGTTCACATGGAAGGGGATGATGGGATAATCGAACCCACGGCGGTCGTAGTCGAGGTGGGCCACCGTGCGCCAGAAGGCATGGGCCATCGGATGATGCAGCGGCTTGTAGGAATAGGCGATGTCGATGCGGTGGTGCAGCAACGCCGTCGCCAGGTCCTTGCCGATGGCCTTCGCGCCCCTCATTACCAGCTCGAAGTCTCCGCTCTCGTTCCACACGTTCTCGGTGCCGCCGCCAAGGCCGCTCGGCGACTTGAACGGCTGGCAACGGTACTCGTCGTGCGCGAAAACGCAAAACGCCGGCACCACATCCTCTTTGAAATTCTCGTACTGGTCGTCGCCGAAGATGATGACGACGTCGGGCTTGAAATCGTCCAACGCCTTGCGGGCGCGACGGAACCCTTCCACCAGCCGCATGCGGTGCTCGTGGGCGGCCGACAGGCCTTGGTCTTCACCCCATTCACGGCGCATGGGTTCCGGCCACGCCGACGGCTCCTTGAGGTGCGCCGGCGTTTTCGGGCTCATCAGGATGCGGCGCAAGATGCCCGCCATGCCGGCTTCGGGGTAGAGGACATATGGGCCGTGCGTGACACCCAGGCCTAGCACTTCACCCATCGCGGGCTCCTTCGGGAAGGATGGGGCGCGGGCGCGGTTCGTCCGGCTATTTCGCCTGCTGCCGCGTGCGCGGCGTCACGGCCTCCGGCTGCCGCGTCTCGCGCGACCGGGGCATCACCGACTGCTTGGGCGGCGGGCCGACGGACCCATTCTCGGCGTGGACGACCGACAATGACTCCCGGCCGTACGTACGATAACGCTCCTCAGGCCGCAAGGGCTGTCTATCCACCAGGCGGCGCATCAGCATGCCGACCTCTCGTCCCATGTCGATGGACGGCGGGTTCACGAGCGTGAGCCGACGCGCCACGCGGCTCTCGATGGCGGTGCCCGTGCCGACGATGATGAGGCTGAAATCCTCCGGTATGCGGATGCCCAGCTCGTTCACCACGCGGATGCAGGCCACCGTGGCCCTCGCGGAGTCTACCACCGCGGCGGTGTTGTGCATCAACACGCGGCGCAAGTCCTCCAACGACTCCTCGGTGCCCTCGTACACCGCCAAGTGCTTCACGTGCTCATCGCCCGTGCGCGATTGCGGCAGGTCAATGAAGCGACGCACCAGGCCATTGTCATACGAGCTCATCCCGAAGAAGATGCCGCCGATCTGCTGGTGCCCATGGCCTTGGAGCACCTCCATCGCCAGCATCAGCGCCGCCTCCCGATCGAAGCGGACGGTGGCGGCCAAATCGGGCAGGCCGGCGTCACGGTTCCAATACTGCCACAGTACCGTCGCGATGCCGGCATTGCTCAGGTCGCCCACCAGGGCGTTCGTGTCCGCCTCGGCCGTGGGCGCCTCGCCCGGCATCATCAGCACGACGCCTGCGGCTTGCGCATCGATCGCCGCGCGCACATAGTCGCGCTTGCGGCTGTGGCTGGAGGCGCAGTCGATGACCGGCGCAACGAACCCCAACCGCTCCAGCGCGCCACGGCAGGCCTCGGCCGCCTCCACGATGCCCACGGCCTGGCTCGACCAGCTCAACACGTGCACCGGCTTGTGCGCTTGGGACGGGCGGTCGCCACGGGCCGCCATTGCAAGCACAGCGTCGACATCGAGGCCCTGGCGTCGGAGCTCGCCGATGACGAAGGCCCGCGATTGCGCCGTCGTGACGCCGTGGTCCAGCAGCACGTTCGCCACGCGCTGGATTTGGGCGGGGCTCAACCGTGTTCGGCCGTTGCACCAATTGTTGACCGTTTGGGTCGAAACCTCGGCGCTGGCGGCGACGGCTTCCCGCGACAGCCCGGCGCGACGAAGGATGCCGGCTAACGAGTCAAATGAAGAGGGATCGTTCATCGCAACGCCTTCGCGCACCGATTGGCACATTTCTGCCAGCACATCGTAGGTTTTTTTCTTGACCGCTACAAGCGCAAATAACAATCTAACGCCATCCTACGGGGCTTGTCGGCGCTAGTCGGTCAATTTTGCACGAATTTGCCGGTTTACGTGCTATATTGGCCGTGGGTGACTTTTTCCGTAATTGGCGTCGCGCGCCGCCGGCGGCCGATCGACCGATCTCGATAGCCCGGGAGGAATCGCCATGACGACGAACGGCCAGCATCGGACGGTGGAGACCAAGGACGGTCGCACGCTGCCATTTGGCGCGTCGCAGGTCGGTGTCTTCGAGCTCGTGCCACGGCTCGGCTACCGCGAATATTGGTACCCCGCGATCGAGTCGAAGATGGTCAAGCGCAAGCCCGTCACCTTGAAGATGCTCGGCGATGACCTCGTGTTCTTCCGCGACACCAACGGGAAGGTGGCCGCGCTCACGGACTATTGCCCGCACCGTGGCGCGCGGCTGTCCGGCGGCTTCCGGCGCACGCCGGGCGGCGGGCCCATCCCCGGCAAGCTGAACGACGAATTCAAGGGCTACATCACCTGCCCCTACCACGGCTTCGTGTTCGATGGCTCGGGCCAGTGCGTGGCGGCGCTGACGGAAGGGCCCGACTCGAAGCTGCCGCCCAAGCTGCGAGCGCGGCACTATCCCACGCGCGAACTGTTCGGCATCGTCTTCGTGTGGATGGGCGAGACCGAGCCGGTGCCCATCGAGGAAGACATCCCCTGGTACTTCTTCGACGACGACGTCATCGTCGAAACCTACGTCCGCCGCTGGGACATGAACTGGTCGCTGACGATCGAGAACTCGCACGACTCCCATGCGGTGAAGATCCACCGCGGGAACTCGCGCCGGCTCTGGAACCTCAACCTTTTCCGTAAGAGCCCGGCCTACCACGGCCACATGCGCATCTCCGAAGAGGGCGACAACTACATCTACATCGTCTCCACGGCGGAGGCGAAGGCGCCCGTCACCGCTTACTACGACAACCTCAAGAAGAACTGGCCGCAGAAGACCTGGTTCCGGTTCCGCACCACGCGTCGGACCGGCGGGTCGACGAAGAAGCCGAAGCAGTTCGACCCGCACCGCCCGGGCTACACGGGCGTCTACCGCTTGCCCGCCTGGGTATCGCCCAGCGGCTCCGGCGACCGCTCGCACTTGCGCTGCGCCGTGCCGGTGACCGAGAACGTCGTCCGCATGTGGACGGTCACGCTCACCCGCAAATCGTTCTGGCCTGGCCTCAAGCGGTTTTGGTGGAAGGTCGTCTACCACGCCTCCCACGTCTACCAGCTGCCGCAAGGCACCAACGAGTTCGAGGACATGCCGGTGCAAAGCGTCGGCTGTCTCGACCCCGATCGGCCGCAGAAGATCGGCGCCACCGATGTGGGCCTCATCTTCTGGCGGCGGCGCATGCCATTGAAGTCCCGTGACGCGCAGCGCGTGTGGGGCACGAAGAAGGTCGCGGCCACCGCGGCGGAGATCAAGACCGCGGAAGAACGCGAAGCCGCGGAAGCCCTGTAGGCGCGAGGGGAACCATGAACATCTCAATGCACTACGACAGCCTCACGCCGCGCCGGGCGCTCATCGTCGCCGGGCTCGTGTTCCTCGCGCTCGGCGTCGTCGGCCTTTTCGTCGACTGGGACAGCAGCGGCCCGTTCCGCCTTTCGACTGGCAAGATCATCGCGCTACTGATGATCGGCGCCGCGTTCGAGTGGGTGGCGGAGGTGCTCACCTCGGAGACGAAGCGACCGTTCACCAAGTTCTTCGCCGTCGTGCTCACCGTCGCGGGCATCGTCGGCCTGTTCGTCCAAGACTGGGGCGTGACGACGATCGCCGCGCCCTGGGAGGCGCTCACCTACTTGGCGCTTGGCGTGCTGCTCGGCCTGTCCGCATGGCTGCCGCGCCGGTTCCACGACTACGAGTGGGCCACGGGCTGGTCATCGGGGCTGGAAGGCAGCTCGCGCGTGACGACCTATCGATGAGCATTCGCGAATGTTCGACTGGAGGTCTGGCATGGGTCTGCTATCGGGACTGAAAAAGGTCAGCGGCGGCTATCCCGGTGGGTGGCGCAAGTGGGCCACGGGCAAGGAAGGCGCGGGCAGGGCGGAGCCGTTCGTGCAGCCGACCAACCCGGATGACCGCCGGAGCCAGGTTCCACCGCTGGGCCTCCGCGAGTATTGGTATCCCGCCATTCCGGCGAAGGACGTAGGCACGAAGAAGCCGGTCGCGCTGAAGATGCTGGGCGAGCGGATCGTGCTGTTCAAGGACAAGCACAACGAAGTGCAAGCCCTGTGGGACGTGTGCCCGCACCGCGGGGTTTTCCTCTCCTGGGGCGACTGCGTGTGGAAGGGTTACCTCAGCTGCCCGTATCACGGCGCGACGTTCGACGGCGATGGCGAATGCGTGGAGTTCATCACCGAGGGGCCTGACTCCAAGATGGTGGGCCAGCTGAAGGCCAGGAAATTCCCGACGCGCACCCTCAAGGGCATCGTATTCGTGTGGATGGGCGAGGGCGAGCCCGTGCCGATCGAGGAGGACGTGCCGCCGGAGTTCTTCGAGGGCAAGGAAACCCTCATCGAATACACCATCCGCTATTGGGACTGCAACTGGATGATCGCCCTGGAGAACCAGAGCGATGCCCACAACTGCTTCTGGGTCCACCGCAACTCGTTCGTGCAGCTGCGAAGCCGCACGGGAGGGCGCCCGCGCACGCCGCTGGGCTACCGGCCCAAGGTGGTCAATGGCAAGGCCGTGGTGCCTATGCGCGGCGCCGAGGGCTACTATGCCGACAAGACCACCGGCAAGGTACCCTATCAGATGCACTACCCACGCACCGGCGGCGTGTGGCCGTTGCACCGCTACCGGCTGCTGTGGACATGGTTTTTTGAGTTCTTCGACCGCCGCAACCGCAACCGGCCGCGCTTCCAAACGCCGGAGGAATGGCAAGGCATGCACCTGCCCGGCATGCACCGCCTTTACTTCGGCGGGCCCGAGGCCATGTATACCCGCTGGTGCGTGCCGGTCGAGAAGGACCTAACGCGCGTCGTCTACTTCCGTTCCATGCGTCTCAAGACCGCCAAGGGACGCCTGTGGGAGCGGCTGAGCTACGTGCTGTACCGCAATTACCTGTTCCACTACAACTTCTCGGACCAAGACTACGATGCGATGCGGTCGACCATGTATCAGTACCCCGAGTATCTGTCGGCCACGGACTCGCATGTGGTTGCCCAACGCAAGCTCATCGTCGAGCACGGCCGAGGCCTCAAGGCGAACGTCGCGGTTGGCGACATGACCACCGCCGAGAAGCTGGTGGCCGACTTCAACAAGCAGATCGAGGGCGAGCGAGGGGCCATTCCGGTCCGACCCTTCGGCCCGAGCAGCGGCTCCGCCAATCTCTCGGGACCGACCGGTAGGTAGTCACCGCGGCAAAAGCCGCATAAGATCACCGGCCCACCAGGGCCAGCATGAGGGAGGCTCCATGGCTAGACCGTCCGTGCGCATCTACAGGCTCACCGTGTTCGCGATCATCCTTTCGCTGCTGCTGGCGGCGTGTGGCTCCGACCCGACACCCACCGCCACCTCGGCCCCGACGGCCACGCCGACGACGGCGAAGCAGCCCGGCACCACCCCGGTGGCCACCAGCAGCCAACCCACCGCGACTCCGACCGCCGCAAGCTCCACGCCACGGTTCGACGCCCTGGTGGCGAAGGCCAAGGCGGAAGCGGCCCAGAACAACACCGTGACCGGCTGGTACGAATCCATCGACCCGGCCGTCATCCGCGCCTGGGAGCAAGAGTTCCAGAAGGAATACGGCTTCGCGATCAAGGTCGCCACCATCCCCGGCCACTCCGCCCGCGACGCGCCGGTGCAGGCGCTGGCCGGCTTCAAGGCCAACAAGGCAATCGCCGACAGCCAGACCGGCAATGTGGACTCCATCATCACCCTCGCCGAGGCGGGCGGTCTCATGAAGCCCGACTGGGCGGCCCTGTACGAAGGCCTGCCGATCTACAAGGTCCAGCATCAGGCGGTCCCGGTGGAGACCGTGCTGAACACCGGCGAGCCGCTGAGCGCCTACTGCGCCGTCGGCAGCTTCTATGTGTGGCCGTTCACCTACAACACGAACGCCGTCACCAAGCAGGAGATCGCCGCCGGCATCAGCTATGACGACCTCGCGACGAACCCGAAGTGGAAGAACCGCGTGCTGACCGACAACCGGTTCCTCGGCGTCTACTTCTTCCCGCTGGCGCCGGGCTGGAGCGAGGAACGCCAGAAGACCTGGGTGAAGGCCCTGAAGGCGAACGGCGCCAAGGGCATCGCCGGCGGATCGACCGGTCTGATCCAGGCGCTGTTGAGCGGTGAGGGTGACATCGCCATCGCCAGCGGCGGCTTCGACGAAAAGGCCAAGGGCGCTCCCATCGACATCCTGGTCCCGAAGGACGGCTGGATCACCGGCGGCCTTGGCATGAGCTGCACGCCGAAGCTGGTGACCACCGGCGGCACGAACCTGGCCCAGCTGTGGAATGCCTGGCGGCACACCCGCGGCAACGAAGTGATGCAGGTGGTGACCAAGTCGCCCGTGACCGTGCCCGGCATCAGCAACGACTACACGAAGCTCCTGGCCAACGCCGGCATCCGCATCCCGCAGGACCTGGTGATGGCGCGCACGCTTGCGGAGTTCAACAGCATCGGTAAGTGGCGCCAGGACGCGATCGACGCGTTCAAGTAACCGTAACGGTAGCGATGGATGCGCCTTCCCGCGCGGGGAGGCGCATCCATCCATCATTTTCGAGGAGGGGCGCGATGGCGGTCAGGTCCGACGTCTCGGCGCGGAGCTCGCAACCGCTGTTCAGCCTTGACCAGCGTACCGTCATCGCTTGGGTTCTGTTTTTCTGTGTCGCCTTCCTCGTCGTGGCTCCGCTCATCTTCATGGTGGCCGCCAGCTTCCGCCCCAGCGCGACGTTCCCGCTGGAGCGCGGCGAGTGGACGCTGGCGAACTACCCCGCCGTGTTCCAAACCAGCAACACCTGGGCAGTGATACGCAACACCGTCGTCTACTCGTTCGGCACGCTGCTGCTGGCCGTGCCGATGGCGCTGGGCTTGGCCTTTTTGACCGAGCGCACCGACGTTCCCGCGCGCTCGCTGCTCTACTCGATGATGTTCGTTCCGATGGTGACCCCGGTGTTCGCGACCGCGCTCGGGTGGGTGCTGCTTGCGGGCCCGCGCGCCGGCGCCATCAACGAATACATCCGGTTCCTCTTCGGCATCGAATCCCGTAACGGGCCATTCAACATCTACACGATGCAAGGCATGATCGTCGTCACCGCCCTGGGCATCGTGCCGTCCATGTGGCTGCTGCTCGTCAGCGTGCTCCGCAACATGGACCCGAGCCTCGAGGAGGCCGGCGCGACGGCCGGGGCGAGCCGGTGGCGCGTGCTGCGGAAGGTCACCCTGCCGCTCATGCTGCCCGGCATCCTGGCCGTGGTGATCTACTTCGGCATCGCCGTCATGGAATCGTTCGAGATTCCGCTAGCGTTGGGCGTGACGGCCGGCGTCCAGGTGTTGAGCACGAAGATCTATTTCATCATCACCGCGACTGACAGCAACGCCTTCAACTACGGCACCGCCGCGACGTTCGGCATCTTCGCCGCGCTGCTCGGCATCGCTGGCATCAGCGTCTACCTCTGGCTGATTCGCAGGGCCAACAAATACACCGTCGTGACCGGCAAGGCCTACCGCCCGAAACTGGTGAAACTGGGCAACTGGCGCTACCTGGCGCTGGGCCTCATCATGCTCTACATGTTCGTCAAGGTCATCATGCCGTTCTCGATGATCTTGTATGCCAGCTTCCTCGACTATTACGTGCCGCCCATTCCGGGCAGGTTCGGTCAGATCCCGTGGACGCTCGACAACTACCGCTTGCTGTTCGACTATCGCTTCTTCGGCAGGTCGCTGGTCAACACGGCCATCGTGGTGCTGTCGGCCGCAAGCATCACCATGCTGCTCGTGACGGCCGTGAGCTGGGCATCCGTCCGCATCAAGACGCCCATCACGCACATCACCAACACGCTCACCTTCCTGCCACTGGCGATTCCCGGCGTGATCGTCACGTTGGCCTTCTTCCTCATGTTCCTGCCCACCCCGCTTTACGGGTCGCTCATCCTCATCGTCATCGCGTTCCTCGCGCGGTTCCTCGCCTACGCCACCCGCCTGATGTATTCGGCGCAGGTGCAGATACACAAGGAGCTGGAGGAGGCGAGCCTGGTGAGTGGCATCGGCAACGTGAGTACCTTGGTGCACGTGAATCTTCGGCTGTTGTTGCCCGCGTTCCTCAATGGGTGGCTCTACATCGTCACGCACGCCGCAAAGGACTTCACCACGCCCTTGCTCATCGCGACCTCGGGCAGCCTGCTCGTGGCGAACGTGATTTACGGCCGGTTCGAGGGCGGACGTTTCCCCGTTGCCTCGGCGGCGATGGTTGCCCTGGTACTGATCCTAGTGACGGTGGTGTTCATCGGGCGCAAGTCCATCGCGCGCTCGATGCGCGCCTAGGTCGAACGACGAGAGGAGGTCGCGGATATGCTCAAGGTCGAGAACCTCGAGATGGAATACAGCACCGACCGGGGTCCGGTGCGTGCCGTGCGCGGCGTCAGCTTCGAGGTGCCCGCCGGACATTTCTTCACCCTGCTTGGCCCGTCTGGTTGCGGCAAGACGACGACCATGCGCTGCATCGCCGGGCTGGAAACACCCAAGAAAGGCAAGATCACCATCGGCAGCGACGTGGTTTACGACTCCGCGGCCCGCGTCGTGGTGCCCACGCACAAGCGCGCGGTGGGCATGGTGTTTCAGTCCTACGCCATCTGGCCCCATATGTCGGTGTACGACAACGTATCGTTCCCCCTGCTGCACGGGCGCAACAAGATCGACAAACGGGAGGCCAAGGAGCGGGCGATGCGCGCCCTCACGTTGGTCCAGCTCGATCAACTCGCCCAGCGGCCGGCGCCGCAGCTCAGCGGCGGCCAGCAGCAGCGCGTGGCATTGGCGCGGGCGATCGCCTACGAGCCCAACCTGCTGCTGCTCGACGAACCGTTAAGCAACCTCGACGCGAAGCTCCGCGACGAGATGCGGGCCGAGCTCAAGGAGCTCGTCGGCCGGATGCACATCACCACGCTCTACGTCACCCACGACCAGGTCGAGGCGCTCTCCATGTCGGACTCGGTCGCGGTCATGCACGACGGCCTCATCGAGCAGGAGGGCCCGCCGCGCGACATCTACCTGCGGCCGACCAGCATGTTCGCCGCGAACTTCGTCGGCAAGATGAACATCCTCACGGGCATCGTGAAGGCGCACGAGGCCAATGGCAACAGCACGGTCGAGACGGCGTTCGGGCAACTCGCCGTCAAGCTGCCGGAGTGGGCAAGCCGCTCGCAGCGCGTGCTGGTGGTCTTCCGGCCGGAAACCGCCACGCTCCGGATCGCCAACGGCGCTCGGCCGCTCGGCTCCATCCGGTTGCCGCTGATCGCGTCCAGCTTCGTCGGCGACTCCGTGGAATACATGCTGGACGCCGGCGGGAAGACGATACGGGTGAAGGGCGACCCCTTCACGCAGCTGCCCGACCGATGCGAGGTCGACCTCGTGGTACCGCCGGAACGCTGTCTCATCATGCAGGCCGATCAGGCGCCGGAGGCCGAGGCGAGCTCCGCTCCGGTGTAGCTGCCCAACGCACGTAACCAGGTTTCGATAGGGGTATCACATGGCAACATTGAATCGAGTGCTCGACCCGCGGGCCGCCGGCGCCAAGCGACTGGTCGGCAAGGTCGCGATCGTCACCGGCTCCGGACAAGGCCACGGCCGGGCCACCGCCAAGCGCCTCGCGGAAGAGGGGGCTTCGATCATGGTGGTCGACCGGTTCGAGCAGGGAGGCATCCGTTCCCGCGACGAGCTGCGCGAGGCGGGCGTCAACGCGGAGCTGTTCATCGGCGACGTCGGCTCCGCCGACACCGCGAAGGCGCTAATGAAGGCGACGAAGGACAAGTTCGGCAAGATCGACATTCTCGTCAACAACGTCGGCGGCGCGATGTACCAGAGCCGGCAGGGCTGGGAGTTCAGCCCGCAGGAGCTGATCGATAACGTCAACAACAGCCTGTGGACCTGCTTGTGGAACTGCTGGGCGGTGATGTCCTACATGGTGGAGCAGCGGTCGGGCTCCATCATCAACTTCGGCTCGCACGCCGTGCGCGGCACCGGCCGCCTCGGCTACGCAGCCGCCAAGGGCGGCGTCATGGCGATCACGACCAGTCTCGCGCTCGAGGCCGCGCCCTACAACGTGCGCGTCAATTGCGTGGTGCCGCACTTGAGCACGCGGCCCGAGGGCGACACCCTCATCGCTCGCGTGCCCGGCGCTCCGGTCCCGGCGGGGGGTGCCGGGCGCGACGCCACCAAACAGCTGACCAATGCAAACATGACGCCCATTCCGATGAACCGGCCAGGTACCCCGGAAGAGGTGGCCGCCGCCGTTGCATTCTTCGCATCCGACGACTCGTCGTTCACGACGGCCGAGATCATGTGCGTGGGCGGCGGAGCGTTCTGCCAGCTGTAAGTCGGGCCGCCTCGGTTGGCTACACCAAAACGACCGTGAATGGAGCGTGCCATGGGTGAGGTACTCGGAGTTGGCGTGACGCACTACCCGCCGCTGATGAGCGGGCAGCCGGAAACCTATGCGAACATCCTGCGCGGCGTGATGAAGAGCCGCCTGGTGCCGGCGCACATGAAGGACCCGAAGAACTGGCCCAGCGGCATGCAGGAGGAGTACGAGCACGAGGCCGAGCGCGCCAAGGAGCACTTGGAGCTCCACCGCAGGGCTTTCAAGAAGGTGCGCGCCGCCATCGACGCCTTCAAGCCCGACGCCGTCATCATCTTCGGCGACGACCAGTACGAGAACTTCAAGGAAGACATCATTCCTCCCTTCAACGTCTACTGTCAGGATAAGTTCGAGGCGACGCCGTTTTTCGGCACCCCGAACCTCTGGAATGTCGACCACACCAAGTCGATCAAGTGGCCGGGCGCCGGGCGGATCGCGCGAGAGATCGCGAACGAGCTGATCGAGCGGGACTTCCCCATCGCCTACTCCTACAAGCAGCTCCACGCGCCGCACGGCCTCACGCACGCCTTCGCCAACGGGCTCGTGTACCTCGACTTCGACCACGACAACCCGTGGATGTATCCCATCATCCCCATCGCCGTGAACTGCTACGGCAAGGCCGTCATCTCCAACCGCGGCGGCATGGCCCAGCTGAACGACAACCGGCCTGAGTCCGAACGGGACCCCTACATCGACCAGCACGGCCCCGAAGGCCCCACGCCCCGCAGCTGCTTCCGCCTCGGCCAGCTGATCCGCCAGATCACCGACCAGCGGCCAGAGCGCTTCGCCATCATCGCCTCCTCTGGCTGGTCGCACGCCTTCCTCACCGGCAAGCACCATTGGCTCTGGCCCGACCGCGATGCCGACCGCCGCCTGTTCGAGCAGCTGAAGATCGGCGAGCAGCGCCAGTGGGCGAACCTGAGCAACGCGGAGATATTCGACCAGGGCGACCAGGAGTTCAAGAACTGGATCTGCCTTGCCGGCGCCGTGGCCGACCGCAAGCCGGAGATCGTCGACTACCTCGAGACCTGGATCTTCAACTCGCAGAAGTGCTTCGCCCTCTTCCCCTCCAATGGGAAGGCGACCGTGGGCGCGCACTAAAGATAGCGAGTCCAACTGTCAGAAACAGCGGGGGCGCCCATGCACATGGGCGCCCCCGCTGTTTCATGCGCCGCCGGTGGCCGCCGGCCTGCCCCTCGGCCCCGTTTCGGGGATGAGCAGCGCAGCGACGAACAGCGTCGCTGCGCCGAGCACGAAGATGGTGAAACCGGGCATGAAGCTGCCCGCCGCGTCGCGCAGCACGCCGATGACGACCGGCGACAGGAAGCCGGTGCCGTTGCCGACCGACGTGAAGACCGATGAGACGGTGGCGGCCCGCTCTGGCGATGCGCCGGACAGCTCAAGGGGGATGCTGAAGAACCCCGGCAAGTAGACCAGCAGGAAAAACCCCGTCACGGCGATTGTCGCGTACAGCAAGAGGCCGGACGGCGCCAGTAGGGCCACGGCGGCTGTCAGCCCCGTTCCGAGGCCCGACACGAACAGCAGCGGCCGGCGCCGACCGGTTCGTACCGCCACCAGGCCGCCGACGAAGGTGGCGGGCAGGCCGGCGAACGCGATGAGCGACACTGCGAAGGCGGCTCCGCCCTCGCTGAAATCGCGCGTCTCCGTCAGGAATGTCGGCAGCCACGACGTGAGCGCGTTGTAAAGCGCCCACGGCCCCGCGACGGCGAACGCGAGGAGCCAAGTCGTCGACGAGCGCAGGGTGACCCTCACCAGATCGAGGCTCGGGGCCGCGCGCGGCGTTGGGCGTCGCGCGGCTCCGTCGCGCGCGAGCAACGACCAACACACCGCGCCCGCGAGGGCCATGCCGCCCTCCAACGCCAGCGTGCCCTGCCACCCGATCGCGGCGGCGAAAGTCGGACCCAGTAGCAGCGCCAGGCCGCTGCCCACGGTGAATGCCATTTCGGTGAGCGCGAACAGTATCGGCACCTCGCGCGAGGGGGCCCACGCCATGAGCACGGCCGCCTGCAACGGTATGAGCGCCGCGGCGCCGACGCCTTGCAGCAGCCGCGATGCGACAATCCACTCCAGGCCCGGCAGCAGCGGCAGCACGACGGCCGCGCCGAGCAGGTACCACGCGATGCCGAACGAGCGTCGCACGCCCATGCGAGCGCCGACGATGCTGGCGGGGAAGCCCAGTATCGTAACCATGAGCGTCATCACGGAGACATAGAAGCCGGCCGCCGAGTGCGAGATGCCGGTCTCGTCGATGATGAGGGGGAGCAGCGTCGCCGGCCCGACGAACTGGATGCCAAGCATGAGGCTGGCCGCGATGAGCAACGCGTAAATGACGAAACGGTAACCGCTGACGGTGACCGAGGCCGGAGTGGACAACGGGTACCTGCGCCGGCGGAGTGGACGGTCGGGGTGCGTTTGAAACTCGCCTATCTTATGCGATTCGCGGCACTCGAAGGCATGAGGGTGGTCGCGCGTGACATGGCTGCGTACAATGCCGTTCGCGCCGCGAAACCAAACGAATCCTTACCGGAGGCAGCAGCACATGACGAAGATAACGGTTGCGGAGTGCCGCGAGTTCTTCAAGTACGTCTGGGAGAAGGCCGAAGAGATGGAAGTGCCGGTCGCCATGGCGGTGGTGACCGCCGAGGGTAGCCTCATCGCCCTGGAACGGATGGACAACGCCGGGTTCATCACCGCCGAAATCGCCTATGCCAAGGCCTACACGGTCGCCGCGTTCCGCTCCATGAGCCCGCGCTTCCCCGATGGCGTCTTCATCCGCAATTGGTTCAAGGAGCGCAACCCGCAGATGCTCGTCAACGCCTCCGTGATGACGGGCGGCAAGATCGTCGCCTCCGGCGGATCGACGCCGATCTTCCGTGGGAAAGAGCTGGTGGGCGCCTTCGGCATCTCCGGCGGCACGTCGGAGCAGGACGAAGAGATGGGCATTCATGCCCGCGCGAAGATGGGCTGGGCGAAGGAGCCGCAAGGCTAACGCACGGCACACGCCCCGTCATCGCGCCGCGTTTGCTGGAGTCCGATCACGCCGAGCCGATGGCCGCGCCGTTTCAATACCGCACTTGGAGAATCGCATGCCCGGACGTAGGACCGAAAAGCAACCCGTCCACGCCTCGCGCGCCGTGGTCGCGGGCAACCAACCCGCCGCCTCGGCCGCCGGCGCGTCGATCCTCGCCGCCGGCGGTAACGTGGCCGACGCCGCCGTCGCCGCGATCTTCGCCTCGTCGGTCGTCGA
>VGZX01000031.1 GCA_016872415.1 SAR202 cluster bacterium
GCGCTGGCCGCCGCGGTTACATCATAAACGTCGCGCTCGAACTTGGGCGAGCGCGCCCGGTAGTCGTCGAGCGACAGGCCGCGCAGCGTCACGCCCTTCGCCATCGCCTCGTCGCACAGCGCACTCACGATGCCGTGCGCCTCGCGGAACGGCACGCCCTTGCCCACGAGGTAGTCGGCAAGGTCCGTCGCCAGCAGCGACGGGTCCTCCGCGGCCGCGACCATGCGCTGCTCCACCAACGTCATCGTCGAGAGCATGCCGGCCATCGCCTCCAGCGTCACCTCGATCGTGTCGACGGTGTCGAAGAACCCTTCCTTGTCCTCTTGCAGGTCGCGGTTATAGGTCAGCGGCAGGCCCTTGAGCACCGTCAGCAGGCTGACGAGGTTGCCGTACACGCGGCCCGTCTTGCCACGCGCCAGCTCCGCGAAGTCGGGGTTGCGCTTCTGCGGCATGATGGACGAGCCGGTGACCCATTCGGGCGCCAGGCGCGCGAAGCCGAACTCGCTGCTAGTCCACAGCACCAGCTCCTCGGCCAGCCGCGAGCAATGCATCGCGCAGATCGCCGCGTTCGCCATGAACTCCGCCAGGTAGTCGCGATCGGCGACGGCGTCCATCGAGTTCGCGCTGATGGCCTCGAAGCCCAGCTCGCGCGCCACCGACTCGCGGTCGATGGGGTAGGGCACGCCGGCCAGCGCGCCGCTGCCCAGCGGCAGCACGTTCACGCGGCGCAGGCCGTCGGCGAAGCGCGCGGCGTCGCGGTCGAACATCTCGAAGTAGGCCAGCAGGTGGTGGGCCAGCAGCACCGGCTGCGCCCGTTGCAGGTGCGTGTAGCCGGGCAGCAGCGTGTCGGGGTGCGCTTCGGCCTGGGCCAGCAGCGCCGCCTGCGCCTGCCGCAGCAGCGCCACCGTGCGCGCGATGGCATCGCGGGCGAACAGCCGTGTGGCCGTCGCCACCTGGTCGTTCCGAGAGCGCGCCGTGTGCAGCCGGCCGGCGGCCGCGCCCACGATCTCGTGCAGGCGCCGCTCGATGTTCATGTGCAGGTCTTCCAGCTCGGGCTTCCACGCGAACGCGCCGGCGTCGATCTCCGCCTTGACCTGCTCCAGCCCGCGCACGATGGCATCGGCGTCGGCCTGGCTCACGATGCCCTGGCGGCCCAGCATGCGCGCGTGGGCGATGGACCCGGCGATGTCGTGCGGATACAACCGTTGGTCGTAGCCCACCGACACGGTGTAACGCGACAGCGACTTGAAGTGGTGCGTGGTGTAGTCGGCCATGCGACGGATTGTAGCAGGAAGGGCTGCGCCGGACTTGCCGTGAACGCAACGGCCGCGACGGACGAGTCCGCGCTACGGCGGGGCGGCCGCCCCCTCCCGCCTGGCCGCCGCGATCACCTTGCCCAGCGCCCGGCGCAGCGCCTCGGCGTCGTCGGGCGACAGGTGCAGCGTGAAGTGCTCGCGGATGCCGCGCAAGTGCCCCGGCGCCGCCTTCCGCAGCGCCTCCTTGCCCGCCCGCGTCAGCGCCGCGTACACGCCGCGCTTGTCCTCTACGCACGGCACGCGCTCCACATGGCCCGCCTGCGTCAAGCGGTCCACCAGCCGCGTCAGCCCGCTGCGGCTCAACATCACCGCCTCGGCCAGCGTTTGCAGGCGCAGGCGGCCTTGCGGCGCCGCGTCCAGGTTCAACAGCACGTCATACCAGGCCAGCGGCAGGCCGCCCTCCTCCAGCATCTCGCGCTCCAGTGCCCCCACCACCACCTTGTGCGCGCGCAGGAAGTCCTGCCACGCCTCCATCCTGCCTCGCCCATTGAAGTTGCCCATGCAATCAACACTATCGCGTCGGCACCGCCGCGCACAACGCCCGACGCCCGCGTGTTCGCGCGCCGCGGACGCGGCTCGCTTGCGGCCGGGGCGGCCTGCGCCTATAGTTGCATGTGCAATCACCGAGAACCCACGGCGGGCGGAGGGACACCATGGCGACGACCATCGACATACGCCGCGCGGACGGCCGCCTCGTGACGAGGACGGGCTGGCTGGAGAGCCACCATTCGTTCAACTTCGGCGGCGCCCGCCGCGAGGGCGACGACCAGACGCACTTCGGCCTGCTGCTGGTGAGCAACGACGACACGGTGCAGCCCGCCAGCGGCTTCGGCACGCACGGCCACCGCGACATGGAGATCGTGACGTGGGTGCTGGACGGCGAGCTGGAGCACCGGGGCAGCACCGGCACCCAGGGCGTCATCCACCCCGGCCTCGCGCAGAAGATGAGCGCCGGCCGGGGCATCCGCCACTCGGAGATGAACCTCGACACCGCCAGGCCGGTCCACTTCGTGCAGATGTGGGTGCCGCCCGACACCGACGGCATCGAGCCGGGCTACGAGCAGCGCGACGCCGTGCTGTGGGGCGGGCGCCTGCCCGCCGGGGGCCGCGACACGGTCCCCGACGCGCCGTTCGTCCACGTGTTCGTGGCGCGCGGGCGGTGGTGGCGGGGCCGGAGGGCGCCGAGCTGCTGGCGTGGGAGATGCACGCGGAGCTGCGCTTCGCCTGAGCCCGCCGCGCGCGGAGTGCAAGCCGGCCCCGGCGTCGGTCAGTCGATGGCGCGCGGGGCGCGGCGCCGGCCCGCCGTCTCGCTCGCCAGCAGCCCGAACAGCCCAAACGCGACCAGCGTGAGCAGGGCGGTCGCCAGGAACGCCGCGGCGTAGGAGCCGTGCGTGACCAATGACGTGGTGGCGATGGGCCCCACGACGCCCGCGGTGTCGCCGAAGGTGCGGTAGAGGCCGGTGGCGAACCCCCGGTTGGCGCCGCCGGTGTTGTCGCCCACGTAGGCGATGGGCGCCTGCCCGCTGAAGCCGTTGGCGCCGGTCACCAGCAGGTAGGCCATGATGAACACCCACGGCGCCGTCGCCACCGACAGCAGCGCCAGCCCCGCCACCGCCACCAGCCCCGCCGGCACGATCGCCACCTTGCGGCCCACCCGGTCCGACACGTGCGCCGACGGCAGGATGAGCAGCCCGTTGAGGATGGCGGCGCCGCTGTAGAGCAGGCCCAGCTGCCCGGCGCTCCAGCCGAGGCGGTCGTAGGCGAACAGCGGCACGACGGACTGGTTGGCGCCGAACCGCGTGAAGAACAGCGCGACGACGACGCCGGAAACGAGCATGTAGTTGCGGTTGCGGAGCAGCTGGCCGAGCGCGCCGAAGGGGTCGGGCCGTCCCGCCGCCACCTCGCTCGAAGACGGCCGCGCCGGTCGCGTCTCGGGAATGCGGAGCGCGCCGTAGACCGCCACCGCCGCCACGCCGGCGCCCGACACGTAGAACGGCACGCGCATGCCGAACCATTCGGTGATGAAGCCGCCGAGGGCCGGGCTTGCCACGCCGCTAAGGAACTGCCAGCCTTGGAGCACGCCCAGCGAGCGAGCGCGGTTGTGCGTGTCGCTCAGGTCGCTGATGGCGATGAACCCCGCCGTGATCGCGGCCGCCGCGCCCGCGCCGGTCACCAGGCGCAGCGCCAGCAGCATCGGCACGCTCGTGACGGCGCCGCTCAACGTCGACCCGAGCGCGGTGACGAGGCCGCCGCCGACGAGCACCCACCGCCGCCCCACGCGGTCCGACAGCAGCCCGGCCGGTATGTTCACGAACATGCGCGCGATGCTGTAGAACCCCACCGCCAAGCCCAGCGTGACCGCCGTGCCGCCGACGGCGTCCACCAGCTTGGGCAGCGCCGGCACCGCGAAGCCGTTGACGCCCTGCGCCAGCGCGACGATGCCGGACACGATCAGCAGCAGTTCCAGCCGCCGGGGCCGCGCCTCGCGGTCAGCGCCCATCGCCGCCGTCCGTCGCCGGCAGGGGGCGCGTCACTCGCGGAACCAGCCCGACGCCGGCCGGCCCTGCGCGCCGTCCACGGGAATCACTGCGCCATTGATCCAGCTGGCGCGCTCCGACAGCAGGAACGCGATCACGTCGGCCACCTCCTTGTCGGTGCCGAGGCGCCGCGCCGGCAGGTCGTGCTGGATGAAGCGCGCGTATTGCTCCGGGTGCTCCTTGCGATAGTCCGCCCAGTAGCCGCCATCGATGTCGATGGAGCCGGGGCTGACGGTGTTGACGCGGATGCCGCTCGGCGCCAGCTCCCACGCCAGCGGCCCGGGAATGAAGTTCTCGGCGGCCTTCGCCGCGCCGTACTGCGCGTACAGGCCGGTCTTCGAGCCGGAGATCGACGAGACGATGACGATGCCGGCGCCCGCGCGCCCCGCCATGTGGGGCGCCGCCGCGCGGATCGCCCGCACCGCGTGCAGAAGGTTCATGTCCAGTGTCGCCAGCCAGTCCGCGTCGGTGGATTCGAGCGACAGCGGCTTCCCCTGCATGCCGCCGACGTTGCACACCAGCCCATTGATGCCGCCGAACCGCTGGGCCGCGCCATCGACGAAGCGCCTCACGTCGCCGGCGTCGGTCACGTCGGCGGTCACGCCCCACGCGCGCGAGGTGATGCGGCGCAGCTCGGCCAGCGCCGCGTCGAGCGCCTCGCGCCCCCGCGCGCAAACGGCGACGGCGCAGCCCTCGCGTGCCAGCGTCAGCGCGGTGGCGCGGCCGATGCCCTTGCTCGCGCCTGTCACCAGCACCACCTTGCCGTCGAGCCCCATGTCCATGCCGGGCCGCCTCCGGGGGAGATTGCGGCGCATCGTAGCACAGGGGCCGCGGCACGCCGCGCGGCGCTGGCCGGGCCACGGCCGCCGCCTGGGAGACGCATGCGCCACCGCCACGGTTGGGAGTAAAAGCGGGGCGCCCCGGCCTTCCGGAGCGCCCCGCCGAACCGCTCGTCGCGCGTTCTACTTGTCGAGGCCCTTGCCCTGCACCCGCGCTTGCGTCCGCACGGGCAGGCCATAGATGTTGATGAAGCCCTCGGCCGCGCGGTGGTCGAACGTGTCGCCCACGTCGTAGGTCGCCAGCGCATGCTGATAGAGCGCCACGTCGCTGTCGCGGCCAACCACCGTGGCCTGGCCCTTGAACAGCTTCACGCGCACGGTGCCCCGCACGTATTGCTGCGTGCTCCGCACGTAGGCGTCCAGGTCCTTGCGGTGAGCCGAGAACCAGAGGCCGTTGTAGACCAGGTCGGCGTATTCCTGCTGCATGCGCTCCTTGAAGCGCAGCTGGTCCTTCGTCAGCGTCATGTATTCCAGCGCGCGGTGCGCCGCATGCAGCACCGCCGCCGCCGGCGCCTCGTAGACCTCGCGCGACTTGATGCCGACCAGCCGGTTCTCGATGTGGTCGATGCGCCCCACGCCGTGCGCCCCGGCCAGGCGGTGCAGGTGTTCCACCAGTTGCAGCGGGCTCAGCGCCTCGCCGTCGACCGACACCGGCAGGCCATCGCGGAACGTGATCTCGACGTATTGCGGCTCGTTGGGCGCCTTCGCCGGCGACACCGTCCAGTCGAAGGCGTCCTCCGGCGGCTCGTTCATTGGGTCTTCCAGGTCGCCCGCCTCGATGCTGCGGCCCCACAGGTTCTCGTCGGTGGAATAGGCGGAGCGCGGGTTGATCTTCAGCGGCAGGTTGCGCTGCCGGGCGTAGTCGATCTCCTGGTCGCGCGTCATGCCCCACTCGCGGGCGGGCGCCAGCACCTTGAGGTGGGGCGCGAGCGCGCCGGTGGACACGTCGAAGCGCACCTGGTCGTTGCCCTTGCCCGTGCAGCCGTGGGCAACGGCGAAGGCCTGCTCCTCCAGCGCGATGCGGACGAGGTGCTTGGCGATGAGCGGCCGCGCCAGCGCCGTCGCCAGCGGGTACACGCCCTCGTAGATGGCGCCCGCTTGCAGCGCCGGCCACACGTAGTCGCGCACGAACTCCTCGCGCGCGTCGATCACGTCGGCGCGAATGGCGCCGATCCGCAGCGCGCGCTGCCTCGCGTCGTCCAGCGCCGTATTGGCGCCAAGGTCCATCGTCATCGTGACGACGTCGGCGTCGTACTTTTCTTGGAGCCAGCGAATCGCCACCGAGGTGTCGAGCCCGCCGCTGTACGCCAGCACGATCTTCTTCTTGACACCGTTTGCCATCGAATGTCCCTTTCGTCCCTCTCCCGGCGGTCCGTGGGAGGTTATTGCCCCAGCGCCGCGTCGATGCCCCGCCCCAGCTTTGTCATGCACTCGTCGACATCGGCCTCGGTGATGATGAGCGGCGGCATGAAGCGGATGGTGTCGGGGCGCGGCGCGTTCAGCAGCAGGCCGCCCGCGTTGCACGCGGCCACGACCTTGCCGGAAATCGCATCGTTGAACTGGACCGCCAGCAACAGCCCCACGCCGCGCACGTCCTTCACGAGCCCCGGCCGCCGCCGTCGCAGGTCTTCCAGCCGCCCCTTGAAGTAGGCGCCCACCCGCCGCGCGTTGCCCGGCACGTCATGGTCGGTCATGTACCGCAGCGTCGCGTGGCCCGCCGCCGTCGCCAGCGCGTTGCCGCCGAAGGTGCTGCCGTGGTCGCCCGGCTCCAGCACGTCGCAGCGCCCGTTCACCACGAACGCGCCGATGGGCACGCCGTTGCCCAGGCCCTTCGCCAGCGTGAAGACGTCCGGCTCGACACCCACCGACTCGTAGCCCCACAGCGTGCCGAGGCGTCCCATGCCCGTCTGTATCTCATCGAAGATGAGCAGCAAGTCGTGCCGGTCGCACCACTCGCGCAGGCCCTTCAAGTAGCCCTCCGGCGGCACGATGACGCCCGCCTCACCCTGCACGACCTCGATCATGACGGCCGCCGTCTTGGCGTCCGTCGCCCGCTCGATCGCGGCCAGGTCGCCGTATTCGACGTGCTTGAAGCCGGGCATCAGCGGCTGCCAGCGCTCCTGGTAGCGGGGCTGGCCCGTGGCCGCCACCATCGCCAGCGTGCGGCCGTGGAACGAGTTGAGCACAGTGATGATCTCGTAGGCGCCGTCGCGGTGGGCGCGGCCGTACTTGCGCGCCACCTTCGTCGCGCCCTCGTTCGCCTCGGTGCCGCTGTTCGCGAAGAAGACCTTGGCCCCGACGCTGTGCTTGACGATGAGCTCGGCGAGCTGCACCTGGGGTATGGTGAAGAACTGGTTCGAGGTCTGGATGAGCGTGGCCGCCTGCTCGGCGATGGCCTTCGTCACGTCCGGGTGCGTGTGGCCCAGGTTGGTCACGGCCCAACCGCCCACGAAATCGAGGTATTCCTTGCCGTCGGCGTCCCACACCCGGGCGCCCTTGCCGCGCGCGATCACCAGCGGCTGCCGGTTGACGACGTGCACGTAGAACTGTGATTCCTTGGCCCTCCAGCTGTCGCTTGCCTGCGTGGTGGTCATGGCGTCGGTGTCGCCTCCGGGATGAATTGCTCGATGTTGTCGAGCGCGCGCGCGAGGTCGTCGATGTTGCCCTGCAAGCCGTCGATTGCCCGCCGCAGCGCCTCGATCAGCGCGCGTATCTGTTCGGGCGGCAGCGTGCCGCCGGGCATGTCGCCGCCGCCGGGGGGCGTCGTGGGCCTGCCCAGCAGCGCGTTCACGGCGGCCTCGATGGTCGGCTCCATCACCACCCGGTCCGAGTTCGCCAGGATGATGCGCCGCAGCTCGGGATAGTTCAAGTTCGTCGCCTGTAGATACACCGGCTCCGCGTAGATGAGCGAGTCGCCGATGGGGATGACGAGCAGGTTGCCGCGCAGCACCGTCGTGCCCGACCGGCTCCATAGGGTGAACTGCTCGGAGATGCGCGGGTCGTTGTCGATGCGCGCCTCCACCTGGTTCGGGCCGTTGAACAGGCGCCCCTGCGGGAAGGTGTAGACGATCATCTCGCCGTAGTTATCGCCGTCCGAGCGGGCCACCATCCACGCCACCAGGTTTGGCTTCTCCTTCGGCACGAAGGGTAGGATCAGCACGAACTCCGCGCGGGGCTGGCCGGGCAGCCGCATGATGACGTAATACGGCTCCACCGTCTTCTGCTGGTTCTGCTGCACGATCTCCCTCGGAATTTCCCACTGGTCCTCCTTCAGGAAAAACTCCTTCGGGTCGGTCATGTGGTACTGAAGGAAGGTGTTGGCCTGCCACAAGAACAGGCGCTCCGGGTAGCGCAGGTGCGCCCGCAGGCCGTCGGGCATCTCGTCGATCGGCCGGAAAAGCGACGGAAACGCCTTGGCGTAGGTCTGGATGAGCGGGTCCGGCCGGTTCGCCTCGATGGCGTAGAAGGTGACGCTGCCGTCGTAGGCGTCCACCACCACCTTCACACTGTTGCGGACGTAGTTGAAGCGGCCGACGGTGAAGTCGCCCGCCGTCAGCGGCTGGCGGGTGGAATAGGGCATGCGGTCGGTCACGGTGTAGGCGTCTTGCACCCACAGCAGCCGGCCGTCCAGCAGCACCATGTAGGGGTCGCCGTCCAGCTGCAGGAACGGCGCCAGCGTGCTCACGCGCTCCTGTATCGTCCGCCGGTAGAGGATGCGGCTCTCGCCGGTGAGCTGCCCGCTGATCAGCACGTTCAGGTCGCCGAACTCCCACGCGTACATCAGCCGGTGGAAAATGGTCGACAGGCGCACGCCGCCATCGCCGTCGTAGCGGTCCAGGTACACCGGCTGATCGCCCTGCGTCGTGGCGGGGCGGTCGAACTCCGGCTCCTCAGTGTTGACGATCACGAAATCCTTGGTTATCTCGCCGTAGTAGATGCGGGGCTGCGTCACCGCGAACGTGCCCGACGGCGGCACGTCCTTCACCAGGAACGCGGGCTGGCCGGTGCCGGTGATGCGGGCCGAGGGGCTCATCGCCAGGCCATAGCCGTGGGTATACACCAGCTTCTCGTTCACCCAGTTGCGCGCGGAGGCGTCGAGGCCCTCGGCGTTCAGCTCGCGCGGGCCCACGAGCACCTGCGTGTAGCGGCCGTCGACGGTGTAACGGTCGACGTCGATGTCGTGGAACGTGTAGTAGAGGCGCAGGTGCTGCACCTGGTTATACACGTCCAGCAGGGGGCTGGGATCCCACACGCGGATGTTCTCGATCGTCTCCGGGTTGCCGGCGATGTCCCGGGCGATCGCCTCGTCGCTGGCGTCGTGCGCCCGCAAATCCACGCGGTCCAGGTCGAAGCCGTAGCGCGTCCAGTCGTTGTTGCGTTGGATGTAGGGCCGCTCGCGCTCCAACTGGCTGGGCGTGACGATGAGCCGCTGGACGATGGCCGGCGCGATGAGCCCGCCGACGATGGCGCCGGCGATCCACAGGCCGAAGCCGGCCATCAGCAGGCGCATGGACTGTTGCAGGGTGCCGCTGCGGATGGCGAACAGCATGATGCCGGCGGCCACCAGCGCCAGCACCGCCATGAGGCGCAGCGCCGGAATGCGCGCGGCGATGTCGGCATAGGTCGCGCCGGTGATGGCGCCCGCCGGCGAGAAGAGGGTTTCCCACACGTCGAGGAAGTGCGCGGCGCTCACCGTCACCATGATGGCGGCGGCGGTGGCGGCCATGTGGTTGCGAATGCCGGGCGTCATGAGGGGGTTGACGCCGCGCAGGCTGAACACGAGCACGTAGAGGCCGGCCGCGGTGAGCGCGGTGACGATGAGCGCGCCCATGAGCCAGCCCTGCGCGGCGTGCAGCAGCGGCAGCGTGAACACGTAGAAGCCGATGTCCATGCCGAACTCGGGGTCGGTCATGCCGAACGGCGTGCGGTTCAGGAAGTTGAGCGCCACCTCCCACCGGCCGCTGAGCGCGGAGCCGAAGCTGAAGGCGACGAGCACCCCCATGGCGACCATGGCGGCGATGACGGCGCGGCGCACCAGCTCCAGCGCCTGCGCCGGTATGGGCAGCGCCACGGGCCCCCACGAGTTCTTGAACGTGGCCCAATAACTGACGCCCACGATGGCGCCGGCGATGGTCGTCCCGGCGACGAACAACACGAGGCGCGTCCACGTGACGGTGGCGTAGACCGACACGTAGCCGACGGACGAGTACCACAGCCAGTTGGTGAGGATGCCGCGCAGCACGTTGAGCAGCAAGAACAGCCCCAGCACGATGCCGGCGATGACCGCCAGGCGAATGTACAAGGCCGCCGTGCCCAGGTTGCGCAGCGTGAATGGCTGCCTGCCGCGGGACCCGCCCCCACCGCGGAAGTTCATGCGTCCGCTCTCCTCGTCCCGCGCCGTGATTCAGTCAACGGTGGTGCCGCGCACGGTGCCGTTCAGGCAGCCCTTAAGCGCCCCGCGCACGGTGCCGTTGACGATGTGCGCCACCGCGCCCGCGCCCGCCGCCTGCGCGCACGCCTCCAGCTTCGGGATCATGCCACCCTTAACGACCCCGGAGGCGATGAGGCTTTCCGCGCCGCCGGCGTGCACCCGGGCGATCAGCCGTCCGTTGGCGTCCAGAATGCCGTCCACGTCCGTCAGGAAGACGAGATGCTTGGCGCCGAGCGCCGCCGCGATGGAGCCGGCCACCGTGTCGGCGTTGACGTTCAGCAGGTGGTGCCCGTTCGCCGTGTCGACCGCCAGCGGGCCGATCACCGGCACGTAGCCCGCGTCGAGCAGCGCGTGGATGGGCGATGGGTCCACGATGACCTTCCCGGCCACGTAGCCCAGCTCCGGCCGGTCGACGACGCCCTGTAAGAGTGCCCCGTCGGCGCCGGATAGGCCGACCGCCTTCGTGCCCTTGCCCAGCAGCGCGGCCACCAGCTGCTTGTTGATGAGGCCGGCCAGCACCGCCGTCACCACGTCCAAGCTGGGGCCGTCGGTCACGCGCAGGCCGCGCACAAACTCCGCGCGGATGCCCATTTTCGCCATCCAGCCGGTCACCGCCGCGCCGCCGCCGTGCACCATCACCGGCCGCGCGCCGGCGCGCCGCAGCTCGGCCACGTCGTCCAGCGTCGTGTCCTGGGCGCCGAGCGTGCTGCCGCCGATCTTCACGAGCACGATCTGTTGGGTGGCAACCTTCGTCGTCATGGCTTCCCATCCTCGTCGGCCGCCGGTGGGCGCGGCGCGTGCCCTGCGTATCTTACGTCGTGTAGGCGCTGTTGAAATGCACGTATTCTTCCGACAGCTCGCAGCCCCAGGCCACCGCCTCGCCGTCGCCCAGGCGCAGCCGCAGCGTCAACTCCAGCTCCGGCTGGTTCATCAGCGAGATCACCGCGTCCTTGAAGAAGACGATGGGCCGCCCCGCCTCCATGATCACCACATCGTTGATGAGCAGGTCGATCTTGGACTCCTCGATGTCGGCGCCGCTGCGGCCCGCCGCCGCGACGATGCGCCCCCAGTTCGGGTCGTTGCCATGGATGGCGCTCTTGACCAGCATCGAGCCGGCGATGGCCCGCGCCATCAGCCGCGCGTTTTGCTTGCTCTTGGCGCCCTCGACGCGCACGCCGAATATCTTCTCCGACCCCTCGGCATCGCGCACGATCTCCTTCACCAGGAAGGTGCACATCTCGTACAGCGCCGCCTGGAACGCCTCGGCCGCCGGCGTGCCCGCCTCCACCGGCCGGTTGCCGGCCGCGCCGTTCGCCATCAGCAGCACCGTGTCGTTGGTGCTGGAGTCGCCGTCCACCGTCACCATGTTGAAGGTGTCGTCCACCACCGCCTTCAGCGCCGACCGCAGGAAACCGGGCTCGACATTGGCGTCGGTCGTCAGGAAGGCCAGCATCGTCGCCATGTTGGGGTGAATCATGCCGGAGCCCTTTACGCAGCCGCCGATGGTGACGTCGGTGCCGTTGACGTGGACGCGCATGGCGCCGCTCTTGGGGCGGCGGTCGGTCGTCATGATCGCGCGCGAGAAGAGGTAGCCGCCCCTGGCGGTGTGGCCGAGCGTCGCCTCGTTCTGCACCAGCTGCACCTTCGGCAGCCCCGCGCGGATGAGGCCGATGGGCAGCTCGACGCCGATGATCCCGGTGGTGCAGATGGCGACCTCGCTGGGCTGCAGCCCCAGCCGCTTGGCCGTCAACTCCACCATCGTCTTCGCGTCGATGTAGCCCTGCTCGCCGACGCAGGCGTTCGCGATGCCGCTGCTGGCGACGACGGCGCGCACCTTGCCGCCGCTCACGTGCTGCTCCGTGAGCACCACCGACCCCGACTTGAGCTTGTTAGTGGTGAACGTGCCGACGGTGGTCGCCGGGCGCTCGGACATGAGGATGCCCAGGTCCATCTTCTCGCGGCCGGGAGTCTTCATGCCGACGAACGTGGCGCCCGCCACGAAGCCTTTGGGGCTGGTCACCAGCCCGCCGTCCAAGAACACCGTTTGCTCGGCCATCTCGCGTGCCTCCGTCGCCGCCGGGAATGAAAACGGCAGCATAGGCGACGATTGTCGCCATGTCAACATAATAGCACTAAATAGGGATATGGAATCGATAAATAAGATATTGATTAATAGATAAGAGGTTCTATAATTGCCAATCATGGTTCAACCATCGCACGCCATCGACGTGACCGATCTCGCCGGCTTCATGGTCACGCCGTCGCTCCAGCGCGTCGCGTTCGTCGATGCCTTGCGCCGCCGCGGCCCCGATCCGCGGCGCGACTACTACCGCGCCTTCCGCGAGGCGCTGGTGGAGCTGAGCCGCCGCGAGCGCACCGTCGGCTCGCTGGAGTCGCTGGCCGGCCGGCAGGCGCCGCGCAAGCAGGGCAACTACCGCGCCCTGGCGCGGAACGTGGCCGCGTTCCTGGCAAGCAACGGCGCCGACCTGCGCGAGGCCGCGCGCTTCGCCGCCGAGGTCGACGCCGTGCGCGTGCGCGTGGTGCCCGAGGTCGACGTGGCCGTTGGGGGGCAGCGGCACCCCACCGTGGCGTGGCTGCAAACGCTGGCGCCGACCGCACAGTACGTCGAGACGCTGCTGCTGCTGCTGCGGAGCCTCGGCGCCGCGCGCGGGCCCGCCGGCACCACGCCCGCAATGCTGGACCTGGCCCGCGGCCGGCTGCACCTTGCCAAGGCCGTGCCGCCGCTGTTCGACCGCGTGCTGCGCGGCGAGGTGCGGACGCTGTCGGAGATCTGGAACGAGCTGGACGCACGGCTCTAGCGCGGCGCCGGCGTGTGGCGGCAGCGGAAGGGCCCCGATCGCTCGGGGCCCTCGTGACGCTTGCATGCGGGGCGTGGGCGGCTTAGGCGACCCTGCCCTTGCTGAGGATGTTCAACGCGGCGCCGGCCTTGAACCACTCGATCTGCTCGGCGCTGAAGGTGTGCTTCAGCTCGATCTTGTCTTGCGAGCCGTCGTCGTGGCGCAGCACCATCGTCACGTTCTTGCCGGGCGCCAGCTCGCGCAGCCCGACGATGTCCACCGTGTCCCGTTCCCGCACCTTGTCGTAGTCCTTCGGGGCGACGAACGTGAACGGCAGGATGCCCTGCTTCTTCAGGTTCGTCTCGTGGATGCGGGCGAACGACCGCACGATCACGGCGCGGGCGCCGAAGTAGCGCGGCGACATGGCGGCGTGCTCGCGGCTGGAGCCCTCGCCGTAGTTCTCGTCGCCGAACACCACCCAGCTCTTGCCCGCCTGCTTGTAGCTCCTCCCGACCTTCGGGAACGGCTCCACCTCGCCCGTCAGCTGGTTCAGGCCCTTGCCCGCCTCGCCCGTGTAGGCGTTGACGGCGCCAAGGAAGGCGTTGTCGCTCAACTTGTCGAGGTGGCCGCGGAAGCGCAGCCAAGGGCCCGCCGGCGAGATGTGGTCGGTCGTGCACTTGCCCTTCGCCTTCAACAGCACCTGCGCGCCGACGATGTCCTTCCCGTCCCACGCGGGGAAGGGCGAGAGCACCTGGAGGCGGTTGCTGCTCGGGTCCACGGCCACCGGCACGCCGCTGCCGTCTTCCGGCGGCGCTTGATAGCCGAAGCCGCGGCCCGTGAAGCCACCCTCCGGCACCTCCGGCGCGGGGCCGGGCTCTTGCAACCTCCACTCCGTGCCGTTCGCGGCCCGCAAGGTGTCGGTCAGCGGGTTGAACGACAGCCGGCCCGCCAGCGCGTAGGCCAGCACGATTTCCGGGCTGGCGATGAAGTTCATGGTGCTGGGGTTCTCGTCGTTGCGCGCGGGGAAGTTGCGATTGAACGACGTGACGATGCTGTTCACGTCGCCCTTCCTCACCGTCGGGCGGCGCCACTGGCCGATGCACGGCCCGCAGGCGTTCGCCATGATCGTCGCGCGGATGTCTTCCAGATCGCGCATCTGGCCGTCGCGCTCGATCGTCGCGCGCACGGTCTCCGAGCCGGGCGTGATCAGCAACTGCGTCGCGACCTTGGCGCCGTGGCGCTTCGCCTGGCGCGCCACGTTCGCGGCGCGGCTCATGTCCTCGTACGACGAGTTGGTGCACGAGCCGACGAGCGCGGCAGAGATGGTGTCCGGGTAGCCCTCCTGCTTGACCGCCGCCGCCACCTGCGAGATGGGGCGCGCCAGGTCGGGCGTGTGCGGGCCGACGACATGCGGCTCCAGCGTGCTCAGGTCGATCTCGATGACGCGGTCGTAATACTTGGCCGGGTCCTTCGCGACCTCCGGGTCGGCGCCCAGCAGGTGCCTGTAACGGTCGGCGAGGGCCACGAGCTCCTTGCGGCCGGTGGCCTCCAGGTATCGCGCCATGCGCTCGTCGTAGGGGAAGATCGAGGTGGTCGCGCCGAGCTCGGCGCCCATGTTGCAGATGGTGGCCTTGCCCGTGGCGGAGATCGTCTCGGTGCCGGGGCCGAAGTATTCGACCACGGAGTTCGTGCCGCCCTTCACGGTCAGCAGGCCCGCGAGCTTCAGGATCACGTCCTTCGGCGCGGTCCAGCCGCCCATGCGGCCGGTGAGCCGGACGCCGATGAGCTTGGGGTAGAGCACCTCCCACGGGAAGCCGGCCATGACGTCGACCGCGTCGGCGCCGCCGACGCCCGAGGCGAAGGCGCCCAGGCCGCCGGCGTTGGGCGTGTGCGAGTCGGTGCCGATCATCAGCAGGCCGGGAAAGGCGTAGTTCTCCAGCACCACCTGGTGGATGATGCCGGCGCCGGGGCCCCAGAAGCCGAGGCCGTAGCGGTTGGAGGCGGAGCGCAGGAAGTCGAAGACCTCCTTGTTCTCGACCACCGCGTCGGACATGTCGGCCTTGGCGCCGACGCGCGCCTGGATGAGATGGTCGCAGTGGACGGTCGTGGGCACGGCGGCGGTGGCGCGGCCCGCCTGCATGAACTGGAGGATCGCCATTTGGCCGGTCACATCTTGCAGCGCGACGCGGTCGGGGCGCAGGTCGATGTACGACGACCCGGCCTTGAGCTCGGCGGTGTCGGGCTTGTCGAGGTGGCCCAGCAGCACCTTCTCCATGAAGGTGAGCGGGCGGTTGAGCCGCTTGCGGACGGCGGCGAGCCGCCGCTCCATGTGTTGGTAGGCCTGTTCGACGAACTGCGGAGTGGAATCGACCAACGGTGCTGGCATGGACCACCGCTCCTTTCAGTGAGGGACATTGCCCCAAGGTAACCCCAAGCTGCCTGGGGCCGCCTTTGATTGTAACGAAGCCGCGAGCGCGCGCGAGCGACACGCGGGCGTTAGGTTATCACCCGGCGCGGCGGTTAGCGAGGGCGGCCCCCTGCCCCGTGCTATGCTCGCGCGGTGGAGACTCGTGGAGGAGCGGTGCCGTGCAGCAGCCCCCGGTGACGCCCGCGCAGCAGGAGCAGATGGACGCCTACGTGGAGGCGTTGGCGCGCCACCCGTTCGCGAACGCGCCTCCCTCCATCGCGCCCGACCTGCTGGCGCTGCTCGCGCGGCAGGGCCGCGTCGTGCGCGTGGGCGACGTCGTGTTCGAGGCGCGGACGTATGCCCACCTGGCGGACGAGGTGATCGCGCGGCTGCGGGAGCGCGGCACCATCGGCGTCGACGACGTGCGCGAGATGGTGAACGGCAACCGCAAATATGCGATGGCGCTGCTGGAGCGGCTCGACCAGGAGAAGGTCACGCGGCGCCTAGGCGGCGGCGCCAGGGCCCTGGCGGAGTGACTCTTCAGATTGCCGAAAGAAACACTGGATGAAGAACGTGTTCATCATCGGCGCTGGGTTTGCAAAAGCAATTGGCGAGGAGATGCCTTCCTTGGCCGAGCTTAGCGCCGAACTCCAGCGGCGACTCACTGTTCACTGCATAAATTTACCAGCCCCTCTCAACCGGTACGAGGGGAATGTCGAGATTTGGTTGACCTATCTTTCACAGCCGCATCCGTGGCTGGCGGAGGAGGACAATCTTCAGAATAAGGCGCTGTTCCTTCGCATTAGTAAGATGGTAGCTGAAATTCTGAATGAACGCACAGATGCTGTGTTGAGTAGAAAATGTCCCGAATGGCTTCACCGGCTGTGCGAATATTGGCACTCGCAGCAATCCGTCGTGATTAGCTTCAACTATGACATCTTAATCGAGAGAGCTGTTGGTCTATTGCCTATCAGATCGAACTCCGGCAACCGCATCTCGCCAGAGAATATTTATCCCGTTCAACTTACAGAAGTCAGCCGACGTAATGCCACGATTGTAGGCGACGGCAACGTAGATACATTAAAGCTGTTTAAGCTACATGGCTCAATAAATTGGTACTACTCAGGCGCTCCATCCTACTTTGGTGAGGTTCTGTATTACTCAACTGTCGCACCTTGGGGGAGTGATCGTACATTCGAGCGTCAAGGCCGTGCTGAAGCATATGACAAGACGCCCCGAATAGTCCCCCCAACCACCGAAAAGGCTGCTTACTTTCAACATGAGGGCCCCCGAAGGATCTGGTCAATGGCGACCGAAGCGCTGCACAAGGCGTCGAATGTTTTGTGCCTTGGGTATTCACTTCCCCCGACGGACTTGGGAGTGAGGTTTTTCCTCGATTTCGCTGGAGGTGAAGGCATCCCTATGAAGATTGTTGATATAAGCAGCGACGTTGTGCGCCGATATGAGGCGATAATCGGGAAATCATTCTTTGCCAGCAGTGGTACTAGGGACTGCCCAGAAACAAGTCAACCAATTCCATGGTTTGTGGATCAAATCGCACCGGCCAATCGCTGAATCATGGCACTCGACATCCACAAAGCCGCCGCGCAGATGGGGGGCCTCGCCCAGCGGCTCCGGTCGCGCGGCGCGCGGCGCGACACCGCCCTCGGCAACGCCCTCGTCGCCCTCGCCGAGGCCGACCCCGTCCGCGTCGAGCAACGCCGCCGCGATGGCAAGGCCACCTTCCTCATCGCCGGCGTGGACGACGCCATCGCCGGCGCCACGCCCGCGCCGCGGCTGCCGCCGGAGCACGTCGTCCACGCGGTCGACGGCTCGCACATCGACGTCGACCGCCATTCGCCGGCGCGCTGCTATCTCATCAACATCGGCGAGGTCACCCTACGATACGGTGAACTCGCGAGCGCACGACTCGCCAACCGTCCCGCGCTATTCGTCGACGATGACGACCTGGTCGTCCGCAACCCGAACAACGCCACGCAGGAGACGCCCATCGAGGGGCCGCTGCTCGGGATCCTGCGCGCGTGCATGGAGGTCGAGGCGCTGGCCGCGCTCGTGGAGTGCGCGCCGGACGGCCCGCCCGTGCTGGCCCTGCTCGACGGCTCGCTCATCCTGTGGGGGCTCGTCGGCCAGGCGTTCCCCGATTACGTGAAGGACGAGCTGCTGGAAGGGCGGCTGCTGCCCGCGCTCGACCGCCTGCGCGACCAGGCGGCGCGCCGCACGCTCGCGGTCGCGTCGTACGTCAGCTACCCGCGCGGCGCCGACGCGGTGAACGCGCTGCGCCTGCACGCGTGCCCGTTTCCCAAGGTCAACTGCGACGAGCATTGCGGGGCGACACGCCCGGGCGAGCGCCCGTGCGACACCGTTCACGGCGTGGACGACGCCACGCTGTTCGACGCGGCGCTCGCCGTCGGCGACCGGTCGGCCGTGTTCCGCAGCACCTCGTCGGTGATGGAGCGTTACGGCGAACATGCCGTGTCGCTCTGGTACGTCAACGTGGGCGAGGAGGTGGCGCGCGTGGAGATGCCGGCGTGGTGCGCGGGCGGCGCGGCGCTCGACTTCGCGCACGCAGCCATCGTGGCGCAGGCGGCCAAGGGCCGGGGCTATCCCGTGGCGTTGCAAGAGTCGCACGAGCAGGCCGTGGTGAACGGCGCCGACCGCCAGGCGTTCGAGCGCATGGTGCACATGGCGCTGACGGCGGAACGGCTGTCCACCGAGACATCGCTGAAGTCGCGGAGCAAGCGCACGAGGTTCGTGTAGGCGCGCCGCCGGGCCACGCCGGCCCGCGGCGGAGGTATCCGGCAATCACGGAGGCGAGCGGTCACGGCTCGCTGGAAGGAGGCGGTCATGCAGGGGCGCTCCGCCGCGGTGACGTTCGCGCTGTGGTGGCTCATCACGTCGTTGTCGGTGTGGGCGGCGGCCGTGCTCGTCCCCGGCATCGCGATCGGCGAAGTGCCGAGCATCGCGGTCGTGGGGCTGGTGTTCGGCCTGGTCAACCGCTTCGTGAAGCCGGTGCTGGCGCTGCTGGCCGCGCCGCTCATCCTGCTCACGCTCGGCCTGTTCTTGTTCGTCATCAACGCCCTGCTGCTGCTGTTCGTGGAGTGGATCGCCGGCCGGATCGACGCGGTCGATTTCACCGTCAACGGCTTCTGGGCGGCGCTGTTCGGCTCCATCGTCATCAGCATCGTCTCGTGGCTGCTGTCGGCGCTCACCGGCCTGCGCCGGTAGGCGCGGGTCGGGCGCTTGGCATGCCGGCGCGTCTAGCCACCACCGCCTAGGCGGGGTCGTCGGCGCGGGTGGTGCGGCGCGGCCGCGCCCGTGCGACAGTGCGACTGCCCAACGCGCTCGCCTCGAGGTGCGAGTCCATGCTTGCCCACGATCTGCAATCCGCGGCGCCCGCCCTTGCCCCGCCTCGACCTCGCAGGCCCTCGACGTGGCGCGTACTGTTCCGCGAGCTGTGCTTCGGCAAGTCGATCACGCGGACGCTGGTGAACATCGAGTGCGCGGCGTTGCGGCCCCGCGGCGACGGCCTGGACCTCGGCGCGTCGGGCCCGGGCGATTCATACCACCGCTTTCTGGACTTGTCGCGCGCGCCGGCTTCGACGTCGAGCGCCTGCTGCCCGTCGGCTCCGGCCCGTTCCTCGCCGCCGCCAACGCCATACGCCCGTTCCTGTGGCCGCGCCCGTTCGCGGCGGCGGTGGCGGTGCTGGCGCTGTGCGTCGACCGCGTCGTGTCGCGGCTGCGGCGGCAGGTGTCGGTCGAGATTTACCCGGTGGCCTACTTCGTGGTGCTGCGGAAGCCGGCCGGCGCCGCGGCGCTCCCCGCCGCCGCGCGGCGGGCACGCGCGCACCCGGTCGAATAGAAGGGGCCCGGATCGCTCGGGGCCCCTCCTCGGTCGTCGTGGCGCGGCGCGTCGCCGTCGCGCGGGCCGTCTAGCGACCCATGCCGGCGTCGCCCTCGTACTTGGCCGTGATCGGCTCGATGCCGATGTCGGCCCACGAGTCGGCGTTCATGAACTCCTGCCACCGCTTGTAGAAGTGGCGCTGGTTGTTCTCGGAGATGTAGCGGTCCGACACCTCGCCGGGCCAGATGTCGTGCGGGCCGGCGTGGCCCGCGCCCATGTTCACCAGCGCCGGATACTTGCGCCACGCGATCGGAATCTTGCTCGCCTCCGTCACGGAGCGCCAATTGTCGATGTCGTCCTGCTCGTTCAGCCCCGACGCGCCGTTGTTGCCGCCGCCGTAGCGCAGCATCACGTGGCGCACCTCCTCCGCGATGTCCTTCTCGAACACCTCGAAGTGCCAGAACTCCGTCATCAGTGGGCCGCGCGGCAGCGCCAGGCGGAAGCCCAGCACCCCATGCGGGAAGATGCTGTGGTTGCTCAACATGATCCTGTGCGCGCGGTAATGGCCCAGGCGCCGCTCCACCTCCGGCATCGACTCGCGGTGGTAGCGTTCCATGTATTCGCGGTTGTGCTTGTTCACGCGGTTCGGGCGCGGCTCGTCCGTCTCGTTCACGCGGAAGGTGATCGAGTGGCCGTTCACGAAGACGTGATGGTTCTGATTCGGGTGCTTCAGCTGGCCCGCCATCGTCGTGAGCTGGGCGCCGAGGAACTTGTTGCGGACGACGGTGCTGGAGTGGTGGCTGATGGGCACGTGGTAGTTGTCGGAGCAGTTGTCCACCGGCGTCTTCCAGTTCACCGGCTCCATCCACTTCTGCGGGCCGTAGGCGATCATGCCGTTGTCGCGCCGGTTGAACAGGGTGTCGAGATACCAGCGGGCGTCGCCGATGTAGGCCTCCAGCGTCGGCGCCTTCTTGTCCCAGCAGGCGAAGATGATGCCGGCATACGCGTCGACGCGCGCCTCCACCAAGCCCAACTCCTCCTTGTTCAAGGCGCCGTAGTAGGCCTCCTGCTCGCCGGGGACGTATTCGAGGCGGCCGTCGTTGCCGAAGGTCCAGCCGTGGTAGGTGCAGAGGAAGTTCTTGGCGTTGCCGTCGTCGGCGCGGACGACGCGGTTGCCC
>VGZX01000032.1 GCA_016872415.1 SAR202 cluster bacterium
GAGCACACGAAGCCGCACCAGCCGGAGCCCGCGCGCGTGGCGGTGGCGACGGCCGTGGCGCTGGAGGTGGAGCACGTGAAGGAGTCGCCGTTGGACGTGGCGGTGCCGGCGCTGCTGTTGGGCGCGGCCACCATCGCGTTGGGGCTGCTGAACGCGGCCATCATCACGCACATCCTGCGGCCCGGGGTGACGTAGTGGGCACGCCGTTCGCATCGCCGCTGCCCCTGCTGGCCGTGCTCGCCGCCGCGCTGGCCGCGCTGGCCGTGCTGCTGCTGCGCGAGCGCCGGCGGGACCTGCGCGAGGGGGCATCCATCGCCGCCGCCGCGCTCACGCTGGGCATCGTCGTCGCCATGTTGCCGCGCGTGGTCGAGGGCGGCACGCCGGAAGCGCGGCTGTTCACGCTGTCGCCCGGCATCGAGCTGGTGTTGCGCGCCGACGCGGCGGGCATGGTGTTCGCCCTGCTTGCCTCGTTCCTGTGGGTGCTGGCCGCGTTCTACTCCATCGGCTACATGCGCGGCGGCCACGAGGACCGTCAAACACGCTTCTACGCGGCGTTCGCGCTCAGCGTCGCGGCCACGGTGGGGGTGGCGTTCGCGGGCAACCTGCTGACGTTCGTGCTGTTCTACGAATTGCTCACGCTGTTCACCTATCCGCTGGTCGTTCACCGGCAGACGCCGGAGGCCGTGGCGGCGGGCCGCAAATACCTGGCCTACACGCTGTCGGGCGGCCTGGCGCTCATCGCCGGCGCCGCGTGGCTGGAGATACTGCGGGTCGACGGCACCTTCGTGGCGGGCGGGATCCTGGACGCGCTGCGGGGCGAGGACGCGACGCTGTGGGGGCTGTTCGCGCTGCTGACGTTCGGCGTGGCGGTGAAGGCGGCGGTGATGCCGTTCCACTCGTGGCTGCCGTCGGCGATGGTGGCGCCGACGCCCGTGAGCGCGCTGCTGCACGCCGTGGCCGTGGTGAAGGCGGGCGTGTTCGGCGTCGTGCGCGTCGTGGGCTTCGTGTTCGGCCCGGCGCTGCTGGAGGAGATGGGCGCGTGGAACGTGTTGGCGGTGGCCGCTGCCGCCACGGTGCTCATCGCGTCGCTGTTGGCGCTGCGCCACGACAATTTGAAGCGGCGGCTCGCCTATTCCACCATCAGCCACCTGTCCTACATCGTGCTGGGGTTGGCGCTGCTGGGGCCGATGGCGCTCACTGGCGCGCTGTTGCACATGGTGGGGCACGGCGTCACCAAGATCACGCTGTTCTTCTGCGCCGGCGCCATCCACGTCCGCACGCACAAGGAGAACGTGAGCGAGCTGGTGGGCATCGGCCGGCAGATGCCCTTCACGATGACGGCGTTCACGCTCGCCAGCCTCAGCATGGTGGGCCTGCCGCCGTTCGTCCTGTTCACCAGCAAGTGGTTCCTGGGCAGGGGCGCCGTGCTGGCCGGCAACCCCACGTTCATGTTCGTCTACGTCGTCAGCGGGTTGCTGGCCGCCGGCTATCTGTTCCCCATCTGCATCCGGGCGTTCCTGCGCCGGTCCGCGGCGTTCCCGCGCTTCGGCGAGGCGTCGCCGTTCATGGTGGCGCCGCTGTTCATCACCGGGGTGCTCGCGCTGTGGCTGGGCATCGCGCCCGATTTGCCGTTCCGCTTCTTCGACCTGGCGACGGCGGTCGCGGCGGCGGTCACGGGCACCACCGCCATCGCCGGAGGCGTGCCATGAGGCTCCACTGGTCGCGGCGCCTGGCCCTGGGCACCGCCGCGTTGCTGGTGGCGAGCCTGGCCGCCGACGCCGCGCTGCTCGCCACGGGCCACGCCGAGCAAGTGACGTGGTTCTCCACGGTGCCGGGCTGGTGGGCGCTGCTGGGGCTCGTGGGCATGGCCGTGGTCTATTTCGTTCCGTGGCTGCTGGGCCACCACCTGCTGGAGCGGCCCGAGGACTACTACGACCGCCACGACGAGCTGCACCGGCAGCACGACGCGGAGGGGGGCTGGCATGCCTAGCTTCCCGCCCGCGCTCATCATGCTGGCCGGCGCGGTGGCCGTGGCCGTGGTGCCGCGGTTCTGGCGCCACTGGGCCATGCTGGCGTTCGTAGCCGCCACGCTCGCCTACCTGTTCCTGGGCCTGGAGATCGGCGACGAGCTGCACGTGCAATGGCTTGGATTCGACATGGCGGTGCTGCGGGTCGACAAGCTGAGCTTGGTGTTCGGCTCGGTGTTCGTCATCATCGCGCTCATCGGCACCTTCTTCTCGTGGCACATGTCGATCCGCGGGCGCCAGGTGGCGGCGATGATCTACGCGGCGACGGCGCTGGGCGTGGTGTTCGCGGGCGACTTGCTCACCCTGGTCGTGTTCTGGGAGGCGCAGGCGGTCGCGTCGTACTACCTCATCGCGGCGGGCGGCATGGAGCGGTCGCTGCAAGCGGGCACGCGCTACCTGTTCGTGCACCTGGTGGGCGGCTCCGCGCTGCTGGCGGGCGTGCTGTGGCACTACGGCGACACCGGCTCGCTCCAGTTCGTGCTGTTCGACACCGGCCACGCCTCGGCCTGGCTCATCCTGCTGGGGTTCGCCGTGAACGCCGCGATACCGCCATTCCACGCGTGGCTGCCCGACGCCTACCCGGAGGCCGGCGTCACCGGCACGGTGTTCCTGAGCGCGGTGACGACGAAGACGGCGGTGTACGTGCTGGCGCGCGGCTTCGCGGGCTGGGAGCTGCTCATGTTCGCCGGCGTGGCGATGGCGCTTTACGGCATCGTCTACGCGATGCTGGAGAACGACATGCGCCGCCTGCTGTCGTACCACATCGTCAGCCAGGTGGGCTTCATGGTGACGGCCATCGGCATCGGCGGGCCCGACGGCATCAACGGGGCGTCGGCCCATGCGTTCGCGCACGTGCTCTACAAGGGGTTGCTCATCATGGGCGTGGGCGCCGTGATGCAGGCGACGGGCCGCCGCAAGATGACCGACCTTGGCGGCATCCTGCACCGCATGCGCTGGGTGTTCGCGCTCTACATGATCGCGGGCTTTTCCATCTCGGCGGTGCCGCTGTTCAGCGGCTTCACCACGAAGTCGCTGGTGATTTACGCGGCCGAGCATGAGCACATCGACTGGGTGGTGTTCGCGCTCTACCTCGCGTCGGTCGGCACGTTCCTCAGCACGACGCTGAAGCTGCCCTACGGCACCTGGGGCGGCCCCCGGCGCGACGACGTGCCGGTGGGGCGCGTGCCGCCGGGCATGTATGTGGGCATGGTGGCCGCCGCCGTGCTGTGCGTCGGCATCGGCGTCTACCCCCAGCCGCTCTACGCGGCGCTGCCCCACGAGGTCACCTACGACCCCTACACGCCGTCGCACACCGTCAACAGCCTCCAGCTCCTGGCGTTCACCTTCGTCGGCTTCATGGTGTTCATCCGCTGGATGCGCCCGCACCACGGCATCACGCTGGACACCGATTGGTTATACCGGCGGGCGGCGGCGCCCGTGCGCGTGCTGGTGCAGCAGCCGCTGGAATGGGCGTTCGGCGCCAGCGAGCGCGTGGCGCGGCGGATCGTGGGCACCATCGGCCGCGCGGCGACGTCGCCGGAGCAGGCGCTGGGCGGCAACGAGGCGGTGGCGCTGGCGGAGCGGCCGTGGCTGGGAGTCGCCATTGGCGCCGTCGTCGTCACCGTCGCCGTCGTCACGGCGCTGGCGCAGCTGCGTTAACGGTCGGCGTCAACCGCCGAGCGTCGCGTCGTGGGGGCGCACGTCGGCCGGGTCGTCGAGGCTCGCCAGCAGCCGCGCGATGGTCACGCCCAGCAGCGGGTGCGTGACCGCGGTTAGTGTTTGGGCGACGCTGTTCCAGTCGATATTCACTCCATGTCGCCCCAGGTCTCGCCGGTCTTGATCTCGATTTGGAGCGGGACGACGAGCCGGATGGCGGTGGGCATGATCTCCTCCAGCAGCGCGCGCAGCGCCGGCTCCTCGTCGCGCGACAGCTCGAACACCAGCTCGTCGTGCACTTGCAGCAGCATCTTCGACCGCATCTCGCGCAGCTCCAGCTGGCGCTGCACCTGCACCATCGCCGCCTTGATGATCTCCGCCGCGGTGCCCTGCACCGGCATGTTCACCACCATGCGCTCGGTCGCCTGGCGCACCTGGTAGTTCGACGCATTGATCTCCGGCACGTAGCGACGGCGGCCCAGCAGCGTCTCCACGTAGCCGTCGGTGCGCGCCTTCGCCACTGTCTCGTCCAGATAGCGCTTCACGCCGGGGTAGGTGCCGAAATAGGTGGAGATGAACTTGGCCCCCTCCTCCTGCGTCAGCTCCGTTTGCTGCGCGATGCCGAACGCGCTGAGGCCGTAGATGACGCCGAAGTTCATTACCTTGGCGATGCGCCGCATGTCGCGCGTCACCTCCTTCAGCGGCACCTTGTAGACCAGCGACGCGGTGGAGGCGTGGATGTCCTCGTTGTTGGCGAAGGCGGCGATGAGCGCGGGGTCTCGCGAGAGGTGCGCCAGCACGCGCAGCTCGACCTGCGAGTAGTCGGCGCCGAGCAGGATCCATGCCGGCCGCTTCTCGGCGATGAACGCCTTCCGCACGCGCCGGCCCAGCTCCGTGCGGACGGGTATGTTCTGGAGGTTGGGGTCCTTGCTGGCGAGCCGCCCCGTGGCGGCGCCGGCCTGGTCGTATTGCGTGTGGATGCGCCCCGTGGCGGGGTTCACCTGCTGCGGCAGCGTCTCGACGTAGGTGGACTTCAGCTTCGTCAGCTCGCGGAACGTGAGGATGCTGACGATGATGTCGAGTGCCTTGGGGTTGGTGTTCGTCAGCGCCTCGGGCGGCATGCGGTGGAACGATTGCAGCGTGTCGGCGTCGGTGGAGTAGCCCGTCTGCGTCTTGCGCGACGGCGGCAGCCGCAGCTCCTTGAACAGCACCTCGCTGAGCTGCGTGGGCGAGTTGACGCTGAACCGGTGCCCCACGTCGTCGTAGATCTTGGCCTCGATCTGGCCGATCTGCTCGGTGAGCCGCTCGTTGAGATCGGTGAGCACCTTGACGTCGACGGCGATGCCGTTGACCTGCATCTGCACGAGCACCGGCACCAGCGGCATCTCGTGAGTGTCGAACACGCCCAGGAGGTTCGCCTGCTCCAGCTGGGGCTTGAACAGCTCCATCAGCCGGAAGGTCATGTCGGCGTCGGCGCCGGCGTAGGGCGCGGCGTGGGCGATGGCGACATGGTCGAAGGTCGTCTGCTTCTTGCCGGTGCCGATGAGCGCCGAGATGGGCGTCATCTCGATATTCAGCTTGTTGAAGGCGAGCTGTTTCAGCCCCAGCGCCTTCTCGCCCAGCAGGTGCGCGGCCATCATCGTGTCGAACGCGACGCGCACCCGGGTCGGCCGCACGCCGTACTTGGCGAGCACGGTGAGGTCGAAGTTGACGTTGTGCCCCGCCTTGCCGATGCGGTCGTCTTCCAGCAGGGGGAGCACCTCGCGCACGACTTGGTCCAACGGCAGCTGCCGGCCTTCCCGGTGGCCCACCGGCACGTAGAACGATTCGCCCGCCGTGACCGCGAATGAGAGGCCGACGAGGCCGGCGCGCATCGGGTCCATGCCGTCGGTCTCGGTGTCGAACGCGAAGACTTCCGACGCCCGCAACGCGGTGACGAGCGCCCGCAGCGCCTCGGGCGTGTCGACGATGAGCGCGCGCGTGCGCGCGCCGCCGTTCGTCGCGGGGCCGCCGGCCCGTTCCGGCGCGCCGTTGGCGGGGGGTGCCGCGGGCTCGCCGTGTCCGGGCGGAATGCGGTTCACCAGGCTGTTGAACTCCAGCGCCTGGAGGACCTCCAGCACCTCGTCGCGGCCGTATTGGCCGAAGTGCGCGGCTTCCAGGTCGAAATCGACGGGCGCGTCGGTGACGATGGTGACCCAGCGCTTGCTGTCGCGGGCGGCCCGCTCGTGGTCGCGCAGCAGCTGTTGCACGCGCGGCGGGGCCACGTCGGCCAGGTGCGCGTAGAGGGACTCCAGCGAGCCGTGCTGCAGGATCAGCTTCGTCGCCGTCTTCTCGCCGATGCCGGGCACGCCGGGGATGTTGTCGGAGGCGTCGCCCTTCAGCGCCTTCATGTCCACCTGCTGGCGCGGCTCCAGGCCGCCGTACTTCTCGCGCACCGCCGCCTCGTCGTACACCTTTTGCTCGCCGAAGCCGGTGGTGAGCAGCACGCGGATGCCGGGCCGCACCAGCTGCAGCGTGTCGGTGTCGCCCGTGCAGATGACCACGTCGATGCCCTGGGCGGCCATGCGCGTCGCCAGCGTGCCGATGGCGTCGTCGGCCTCGATGCCGGGCACCTCCAGTATGGGGACGTGGAAGGCGCGCATCAGTTTCTTCATCCACTCGACCTGGCCGGGGAAGTCGGCGGGCGTCTCGGCGCGGTGGGCCTTGTAGGCCTCGTACTCGGCGTGGCGGAAGGTGGGGCCGGCGGCGTCGAAGGCGATGGCGACGTGCGTGGGCCTGACATCGGCCAGGGCCTTGAGGAACGCCTGCGCGAAGGCGTACACGGCGCGTATGTCCTCGCCGGTGGAGCGCAGGGTGAGCGGGCGGCCCTGCTGCAACGCGAAGTAGGCGCGGAACGCCATCGCGTGGCCGTCCAGCAGCATCAGCAGCGGCTTGCGCGCCTCGGCGGCGGGCGCGGCCGGTTGGTCGAACAGCGAGGCGCCAGCGGTCGTGCCGTTGGCCTTGGACTTGGACGGCGCCATGTGGTGGCTCCCGGGGCGGTATGAGGGCATTTTACTCAGCGGGCGGCCATGCGCCAACGCGATGGGTCGCGCGGCGCGCCGGGGCGTCCGTGGACTGCCAACGCCTTGACGCCAGGGGGGCGCTGTGACAACATGCGGCCCTTGTAGGGAGTAGCCGCCCGATTCGTCGGGACGTGGCAGTCGTCAACACGGAGCCCCGTCAACGGGGTTCCCGGCTGCCCGCTAGCGAGCACGTCGACTAGAAGGCGAGACTGCATCGGCGCCACGCGGGCCGGGCGGTTCGCCTTTCGCTCTGTTCGGCGCCCTGCGAGGAGTGGCAGCGTGGACACCATTTGGCTGTGGATCGGCTTCACCGTCATCATCGTTGGCATCTTGGCCCTGGACCTGGGCGTGCTGCACCGCAAGGCGCACGCCACGAGCACGAAAGAGGCGGCGGTGTGGGTGAGCGTTTGGGTGAGCCTGGCGCTGCTGTTCTGCGTCGGCATCTTCGTGTGGCGGGGCACCGACGACGGCTTCGCCTTCCTCACCGGCTACGTGGTCGAATATTCGCTCAGCGTCGACAACGTGTTCGTCTTCGTGCTGCTGTTCGCCGCGTTCCAGATACCGCCGGCCTACCAGCACCGGGTCCTGTTCTGGGGCATCGTGGGCGCGGTGGTCATGCGGGCGGCGTTCATCCTGGTGGGCGCCACGCTGCTCAACACGTTCCACTGGATGATCTTCGTCTTCGGTGGGTTCCTGGTCTACACGGGCATCAAGCTGGCGTTCGCCAAGGGCGAGATGAACCCGCAAGAGAACCCGGTGTTCAAGCTGATCTTCCGGTTCCTGCCCGTGACCCGCGAGCAGGAAGAGCAGAAGTTCTTCATCGTGCGGAACGGCCGCCGGCTCGCCACGCCGCTGTTCATCACCCTGGTGGCGATCGAGACGACCGACGTGATCTTCGCGCTGGACTCGATTCCGGCCATCTTCGGCATCACCACCGACCCCTTCCTGGTCTACACGTCCAACATCTTCGCCATCCTGGGCCTGCGAGCGCTCTACTTCCTGCTCGCCGGCGCCATCGCCAACTTCCACTACCTCAAGCCCGCGCTGGCGGTGATCCTCAGCTTCGTCGGCGCCAAGATGCTGCTGTCGGAGTGGGTGCACCTGGAGAGCTACGTCTCGCTCTCGGTGATCATGGGCGTGCTCGTCGTCGCGATGATCGCCTCGATCCAGTGGAGCAAGCGGCACCCCGGCGCCGGCGTGCGCCACGAGGTGGCCGGCGGCGTGCACGGCGCGGAGCCGAGGCACCCGTAGCGACGGGCCATTGACCGCGGGCGCCGTTCGTGCCACCATGCTTGGCAACGTGGGAGTAGCCTCCCCGGCCTGTCCGGGACGAACGGTCGTCAATACGGAGCCCCTCCGACGGGACTCCCGGCCGTTCGCTGGTCGCATCGACTAGTGGCGAGACCGTAATCGGCGCGCAGCCGTGCGGTCTCGCTTTTTGTTGTCCGCGCGTGCGCCGCCACTCACCAGGAGGCCGAGCCGTTGAAGAGCCCCGTGCTGCGGCTGGTGTTCCGCTTCGTGCCGGTGACGAACGCCTACCACGGCCAGCGATTCTTCATCCGCGACGCCGGGCGGCTCATCGCAACGCCGGGCGGCTCATCGCGACGCCGCTGTTCGTGGTGTTGGTCGCGGTCGAGGTGACGGACCTGATCTTCGCGGTGGACTCGATCCCGGCCATCTTCGCCATCACGCGCGACCCGTTCATTGTCTACACCTCCAACGTGTTCGCGATCCTGGGCCTGCGGGTGCTCTATTTCCTGCTGGCGCACGCGGTGACGAAGCTGCGCTACCTGAAGCCGGCGCTGGCGGTCGTCCTCGTGTTCGTGGGCGGGAAGATGCTGGCGAGCGAGCTCTACAAGGTGCCGGTGCTGCTGTCGCTCGCCTTCATCGCGACGGCGCTCACCGTGGCCACCGTGGCGTCGGTGCTGCGGAACCGCCGCGATGCCGGCGCCGCGCCCGGCGGAGAGCCGGCCGTGGCCCCCACCGAGACCGGGGCGCATTGAAAGCCTCGTGGCGCTTGCCGTCGCGCGCTGCCTCTCCTAGACTTGCTGCCACGCCGCCGCGCTGATGGCGGCCGCCGACACCTCTTCCGTCGCCGTCCCGTCACTCCATCGGTCGATGTCGCCCCGTCCGCCGTCGCCCTAGCCTGGCCTTGCGCGGCGGCACCACGCCGCCGCGCCCAACACGGCCCTGGGAGGAGCGATGTTGCTTCGCGCCTGCCCGAAATGCGGCGGCGACATGTTCGAGCGGGAAGTCGCCTCGGGACCGGCGGCGTCCTATGGGTTCGTCGAGGTGGTGTGCATCCAGTGTGGCTACCGGCCGCCGGAGGCCACGCGGGAGCGCGCGGCGCCCCGGTTCCCCGCGAAGCGGCGGAACGACGACGCCGCGTGACGAGCCATGATGCAAGCGCAAGAAGGAGGTGCCGGATGGCTCTCGAGATGACCGAAACCGCGGCCATGGCGTTGAAGGAGACGGTGAGCGCCAGCGGCTTGGGCGAGGGTGAGTTGATGCGCCTGGTGCGGACCGAGGACGCGCAGATCGCCTTGGAGCCGGGGCGCCCGGATGCCGGCGACAAGATACTCCGGCACGAGGGCGAGGCGATCCTCGCCGTGGAGCCGGCCGTGGAGGCGATGCTCGGCGACGCGATCGTCGACGTGGGCCAGGGGCCGCAAGGCGCGGCGCTGGTGCTGCGGCGCCCCGGCGGCGAGCCGGGCGTGAACGGCGCGACGCCCTAGCCGGCCATGCGTCCGCTGAACCGGGGGGCCTTCCACCGCGGCGCGTGGAGGGCCCTCCACGCGCCGCGCGGGGCGGTCAGCGCAGCCAGGTGGGGTGCATGGCGGGCTTGTAGAACGAGTGGAGGAAGTTGCGGGCGTGCGCCCAGCGGTGCGCCTGCCGCAGCACCGGCTCCGGCAGCAGGCCCTTCGCCACCGTGATCTTCACCGCCTTGTAGCCCTTGCCCGGCATCGCCGGCGCCTCGTCGGTCACGACGACAGTGCAGCCGCCGGCGGTGGCGAGCGACCGCAGCTGCTCGTAGCCCGAGAGCTTCTTGTTGGGCGTGAGGTAGATGTAGAAGTCGCGCGTGCCGGCGAGCTCGTGGAAGTGGTCGTCCGCCCGCTCGCCGCCCAGCGCCTTGCGTACTTCGGATCGGTTGTGGCCGAGGTCGCGCATGCTCATGCGGTGGATTGTAACGAGCGCGGGGGCCGCCTGGCGAGACGGGGTTAAAATAGTGCGCCCCCATCACGCTGGAGCCGTTCGTGACCGGGGCGCGCTCGTCGCTGAGGCCGTGGCCCGAGCGATTACTTCTTCGACTTGACGGACGTCTTCGCCTTGGCGGTAGCTTTCACCGGCTTCTTGGCGACGGTCTACTTCGTGCTGGTAGCCATGGTTGTCACCTCCCTCCATGGGGGGATCGACTGACCCGCTCCGGGGGCCGCCGTTGCAGGAAGCGTAGCGCGGCGCGGCGCCGTCGCGCAGCGCGCGTCGGTACACGCCAGCGTACGGCTTTCGGGATGAGCATCGCTCGTAATGGAATCGCGGCGGCGGGCCACGCTACACGAAGCTCGCCACCGCGCCAAAGCCCATGTCGGCCATGATGTCGTCGGTGCCCTCGGCGATGGCGCGCAGCCGCTTCAGCGACACGCCCTCGGCGTCGGCGGCGTCGAGCAGGCGCCGGCCCTCGGCCGTCGTCTCCAGCTCGTCCAGTAGCGAACGGACGTACTCGCTGGTGAGGCGGTCCCATTCGCGCCCGTTCTCGCGGGTGCGGAGGTAGGCGGCCGTGCCCATGAGGTTTTGCGATTGCCAGGTGCTGAGATCGACGAAACAGGCGATGGCGGAGCCGTAGGCGCGCGAGGCGGTCGCGAGGCGGTGGTGCGCGGCCCGGCGCTCGGGCGGCGGCGTCAGGGCCGTGAACGCCTCGTGAGCGGGGCGCCACTCCTTGCGGAGGTGCTCGCGGTGCGATGCCGCCATCGCCGTGACCATGCCGTCGCCGGCCTCGACGCCCGCGTAGCGCGCGATGAGGTCGGACGGAATGATGGTCCGCAGCAGCGCCAGGAAGGCGCGAGTGAACTCGTCCATGACCAACGATTGTAGCGCGCCCGCGGCCGGGCGCTAACCCCGCCGGGGCGTCAGTAGCCGCGCTCCCAGTCGATCACGTTTTCCGGCGTCCGGCCCTCCAGCACCTGCTTCAAATAGGCGCGGAACACCTCGATGCCGAAGCTCTGATTCACGTCGGCGCGCACCGAGATGTGCGGGGTCATCACCACGTTGGGCAGGCTGGTCAGGGCCGGGTCGGGCTCGCGGTAAAACTCGTCGGTGTAGACGTCCAGGTAGGCGCCGCCGAGCTTGCCGGCGTGCAGCGCCGCGATCATGGCCTGCTCGTCGACGATCTCGCCGCGCGCGATGTTGATGAGCACGGCACCGTCCTTCATCGCGTCGAACGCGGCCTTGTTCACCATGCGCTCCGTTTCGAGCGTCCACATCGCGGCCACGACGACGTAGTCGCATTGCGGCAGCATCTCCAGCAGGCCGGCGGCCGGGAATAACTCGTCCACGCCGTCGACGTCGCGCTCGCGACGGGCCGCCGACTTGCGCGTGGCGACGACGCGCATGCCGACGCCCTTCGCCAGCCGCGCCAGGTCACGGCCGATGCCGCCGAGGCCGATGATGCCCAGCGTCTTGCCCTCGATCAGCTGAATGCCCGTGTACGCCCGCAGGTTGAACGTGCGCTCCACCGTCTGCCGCACGCCGAGGTTGAGCTTCTTCGCGAACATGAACACGCCGGCCAGGGCCGTCTCGGCGATGGGCAGGGCGCCGGTGTGGCCGCGCGCGCTCGTCGCGAACACGTCGGAGCCCCAGAAGTCGGACTCGCGCACGTTGGACACGCCGGCGAAGGCGCAATGCAGCCACTGGACCCGGGGCATGCGGGCGCGCAGGTCGCGCAGGTAGGGAAAGCCGATGACCACCGCGTCGGCCTCGCGTAGTGCCTTGTCGACCTCGGCGCGGGGCAGCTTTTTCGGCACGAACCCCGGCGGGTTGAAGCGGTCCACCAGGAAGGCCGGCCATTCCCGCTTCAGGTCGTCTTGCAGGCTGTCCCACAGCGAGGTGACATCGACGCGGCCGGGGGCGACGTCGCGGATCATCTGGAGCTGCTGGGGGTTGTCGACGCGGATAGTGACGACGTTGATCCGCTCGCCGAATCGCGGCAGTTTGACGGCCATGGCAAGGCGCCTCTCACGGTTGATTGGCACGGAGGTTACCAGGCGGGCGGCGTCCTCGCACACGCTACGCCCACCGGGCGCCGTAGGCGGCCTCGCCTAGTCCCGCGCCAGGGCCGGAAATCGACACGTGCGCGGATTGCGTCGCGGAGGCCGCGCCGTAGGCTGGAGGCACGCGGGGGTGGCTGGAGGGGGTGTGGCAATGCCGAGAAACCTGATGATCGTGGCGGCGGGCGTCATCCAGTTCGCCTCCGCCAGGCCGGCGGCCGACCTCGATCTGACGCCACCGCGCGGAACGCCGGCGCCGGGGACGGTGATGCCCGGCCAGTCGCCGGTGCCGTCCACGCTGGTCCCGACGCCGACGCCAACGCGCACGCCCTCCGCGACCGCCACGCCGGCGGCAGGCCTCGCGCCGACACCGACGGCCAGCCCCACGCCGACGCCGACGGTCGACGCGCGCCAGGTCGCCATCGTCACGGCGGAGCGTCCGACGCCGACCGCGACTCCGCGGCCCACGCCGACACCAAGCCCAACGCCCACCGCGACGCCGTCGCCGCGCCCCCTGCTGCCCATTGTGACCGTGCGCGCCGGGGACGACGACAATCGGGGCCGAGGCCGCGACAAGGACGACCGCGACGATGAAGACGACAAGGACAAGGGCCGTAAGGAGCGCGACAAGGACCGCGACGACGATGATGATGACGAGGGTGAGGATGACGACGACGACCGCGGCGCCAACCGAGGACGCGCCAAGGGTCGCGGCCGCGACTAGCCGGCGGTGGGTATTGACGGACGGCCACGGCTCGCGGGGCGGGCCGGCGGACGCGCGGGGCTAGTAGCCGCGCTCCCAGTCGATCTGGTTCTCCAGCGGCTCGCCGGCGAGCAGATGGGCGAGGTTGCGGCAGAACACGTCCACCGCCTGGTTGTCGGCCACCTCGGTGCGGCCCGAGACGTGCGGCGTCACGAACACGTTGGGCAGCGCGGTCAGCTCTGGGTTCGGCGGGTTGGCGAGGTCGTGGAAGTCGTCGCCGTAGACGTCCAGGGCGGCGCCGGCGAGCCGGCCCGACCGCAGCGCGGCGATGAGCGCCTGCTCGTCGACGATCTTGCCGCGCGCGATGTTGATGAGCACGGCGCCCACCTTCATCGCGTCGAACGCCGCCCGGTCGATCATGCCCTCCGTCTCCGGCGTGTGCATCGCGGCGACGACCACGAAGTCGCTTTCGGCCAGCACCGCGTGGAGCTCGGCGGCGGGGTATAGCATGTCGACGCCGTCGGCGTGCTCGGCCCGGCGCTCCGCGGAGCGCCGCGTGGCGACGACGCGCATGCCCAGCGCCTTGGCGAGGCGCGCCACTTCGCGGCCGATGCCGCCCAGGCCCACGATGCCCACGGTGCGGAGACGCAGCATCTTGCCGGCGGGTACGACGCGCGGGCATAGTCGTGCCGCAGGTTATTCCGCACCGCGACGTGGAAGTTCTTGGCGAACATCGCCAGGGCGACGACGGCGTATTCCGCGATGGGCTCCGGCGAGCTGCCGCCGCGGTTGGTGGTCACGGCGAAGGGCGCGCCCCAGTAGGGCGTTCCGAGCAGGTTGGACACGCCAGCGAACGAGAAGTGCATCCACCGCGCGTTGCCCGCGCGCTCGCGGATGCCCGGCGGTATGGGGAACGGCATGAAGATCACGTGGGCCTCGGCCAGCGCGCGTTCGCGCTGCTCGGGCGTCATCGACGGCGGCGGCGGCGTGCGCGGCGCCAGGTCGATGAGGGCCTGCGGCGCGCGCGACCATATCTCCTCGTGGAAATCGCCGTAGGCGGGGATGACGTCGAGGCGTGGGGAGACGGCCCGGATGCACTCGATGGTCGCCGGCGGGTAGGGCTGGATCACGAGGACGTTGACTCGGTCGGGAAGGTCGGTCGCCATGGTGTCCCCCTAGCGGCGCTGTCGCAGGCGCTCGCTCAGTAGATCGAACGCGGCTCGCGCGCCGTCGACGGCCACGAGCGCGCCGCGCCCGGTCGCGAGGCCGGGGAAGGCGGCCGCCGCCCAGCGGTCTTGGAGCACGGGGCTGCGCAGCCAGAGCGTCGCCGCGCCGTCCGGGTGCGGCTCGATGGCGACGGCGTCGATGGAGTCGATGTCGCGGCTGGTGGCGGTGTGGCCGAACAGCCCGCCGACGGCGATGACGCGGCGGTTGGTGATGGCGTAGCGCGCGCGGCCGCGCAGGTAGGCGCCGAGCATGAAGCGGCCCATGACGAGGTAGGCGGCGACGGCGGCCAGCGGCACGAACCAGGTCATCGACAGGGTGCCCTGGCGCGCGGCGGAGACGTAGGCCAGCGCGAGCACGAGCGCCCACGCGCCGCTGAACGGCACGAGGATGCGGTCGATGGGGGCCAGACGCACGCCCGGCCGGGGGCGGCCCGTCCATAGGACGCGCTCGCCGCGCCGCAGCAGGGGCTGGAAAAGGGCAGCCTCGTCGCCTGGGCGCATTGGTCTAGTCGTCTTCCAGGGTCGAAGTGTCGCCCTCGGGCAGGCCCAGCTCGCGTGCTTTCAGCAGGCGGCGCATGATCTTGCCGGAGCGCGTTTTCGGCAGCGACTTCACGAATTCGATCTCGCGCGGCGCGGTGGCGGCGGCCAGCTTCGAGCGCGCGAAGCGCATCAGCTCGTGGCGCAACTGCTCGGTCGGCTCGTGGCCGTCCTTGAGCGACACGAACGCCTTCACGACCTCCATGGCGATGGGGTCGGGCTTGCCGATGACGCCCGCCTCGGCCACGGCGGGGTGCTCGATCAGCACGCTTTCCACCTCGAACGGGCCGATGAGGTGGCCGGACGAGTTGATGACATCGTCGGCGCGGCCGATGAACCAGAAGTAGCCGTCCTTGTCCTTGCGGGCGCGGTCGCCGGTGATGTACCAGTCGCCGAGGAAGCGAGAGCGGTAACGCTCCTCGTCGTTCCAGTAGGTGCGGAACATGGAGGGCCAGCCGGCCTTGACCGCGAGGTCGCCCTCCTCGCCGGTGGGCACCTCGTTGCCCTTGCCGTCGATGATGCCGACCTCGACGCCGGGTATGGGGCGCCCCATCGAGCCGGGGCGGATGTCCATCGAGGCGTAGTTGGCGATCATGATGGCGCCGGTTTCGGTCTGCCACCAGTTGTCGTGGATGCCCATGCCGAACGCCTCCAGGCCCCACATCACGGCCTCGGGGTTCAGCGGCTCGCCGACACTGGCGATGAAGCGCAGGCTGGAGAGGTCGTGGCTCTTGGGCAGCGCGGCGCCGGACTTCATGAGCATGCGGATGGCGGTCGGCGCGGTGTACCAGACGGTGACCTTGTACCGCTGGATGATCTCGTACCACTTGCGGGCGCTGAAGCCGCCCTCGTAAATCACCTGCGTCACGCCGTTGGTCCACGGCGCGATCATGCCGTAGGAGGTGCCGGTGACCCAGCCGGGGTCGGCGGTGCACCAGTAGATGTCGTCGGGGTGCAGGTCAAGGCACCACTTGCCCGTGGCGTATTGCTGGATGACGGAGTTGTGCCGGTGCGCGGCGCCCTTCGGCTTGCCGGTGGTGCCGGAGGTGAAGTGCATGATGCTGTAGTCGTCGCGGGAGGTGGTCAGCGGCACGAAGCTCTGGTTGGCCTTCGCCATGAGCGCGTCGTAGTCCAGGTCGCCCTTGGCGAGCGGCTCCTTCGAGCGGCCGTTCTTGTTGACGACGATGACGTGCTTGAGGTTGGGCAGCGCGGGCAGGATGTGCTCGACCTTCTTTCGCAGCTCCGGCTGGGTGACGAGCACAGTGGCGCCGCTGTAGTCCAGGCGGTCGCGCACGGGGTCGGGGCCGAAGGCGGAAAAGAGCGGCCCGGCGATGCACCCCGCCTTGAGCGTGCCGAACACGGCATGGTAGATCTCCGGCAGGCGTTCCATGAAGGTGAACACCCGCTCGCCCTTCGCCACGCCGAGCGAGCGCAGCACGTCGGCGAACTTGTTGGTCTCGCGGCGGAACTGCTCGAACGTCACGTCCTCGCGCTCGCCGTTCTTGCCCTCCCACCGCATCGCCACCTTTTGCCCGTTGCCGCGCAGTACGTGACGGTCGATGGCCTCGTGCGCGATGTTCAGGCCGCCGTTGGGCAGCCAGTCCAGCTCGCGCTCGATGTCGGCCCACTGGAAGGCCGCCCGCGCCTTGTCGTGATCGGCCAGGTTCGGCGCGACACGGAACGGCCCGGACTTGCGGATGGGGTAGTGCGTCGTCATGTCCGCCTCCAGAGAGGCGCGCACCGACGCGCCGTGGACTGGTTGGCGCAAGTGTAGACGGGCGCCTCGCGGAGCGTCAACGGCGGCGATTCCGCCCGCGCCGGCGGCGGCTAGGGCTGCTTCAGCAGCTCGTCGATCTTGGCGACGATGGAGCGGTCGCGCGGCGACAGCGACGGCGGGAACTTGGCGACCACGTTGCCGCGCCGGTCGACGAGGTATTTCTGGAAGTTCCATGTCACCTCGCCGCCGATGGGCGCGGGCCGCGAGGTGATGGCCGCGTAAAGCGGGTGGATGTCGCGCCCGCGCACGGTGATCTTCGAGAACACGGGGAAGGTGACGCCGTAGCGCGACGCGCAGAACTCGGCGATCTCGGCGTCGGTGCCGGGCTCCTGCGCGCCGAAGTCGTTGGCGGGGAACGCCAGCACCTCGAAGCCACGGTCACGGTATTCGGCGTGCATCGCTTGCAGGTCGCGGTACTGTGGGGTGTTGCCGCAATAGCTCGCCACGTTCACTAGCAGCAGCACCTTGCCGCGATAGTCGGCCAGGTGTTGCTCGACGCCGTCCAATCGCTTCATGCGGATGTCGAGCAGGTCGTTCATCGCGACGCCTCCCGCCGGTGGTGGCCGGGCATGGCCGGCGTGGCGATGCTACCGCATGCGGCGTCGGCGCGCGAGGGCCGCGGGGGGGGGGGGGGGGGCTAGCCCGGCGGACCGCCACCCTTGACCGCCGTGACGAGGTAGCCCGAGGTGAGGAAGTCGGCCGGGAACAGGCGCCCCAGCGCCCACGCGAACGGATACCCGACGAGCGCCGCGACGACGAACAGCGGCGACACGGCCGCCAGCCGCCGGCTGCCGCTCATCGCCGTGCGGACGCCCAGCACCAGCATCGCCTCCGGCCAGGAATCGCGCTCGCGGACGTCGGCCGACTCGAAGCCGGCCAGCAGGCGCCGGATGCCGAACTTGATATAGCGGAAGTAGTCCACCGGGCGCTCGTGGATGGGGTAGATGAACGGCACGGTGGCGATGAGCCTGCCGCCCGGCCGCAGCGGGAGCAGCACGCTTTCGATGGCCCGCGCCGGCGCGTGGACGTGCTCCAGCACCTCGCACATCACCACCACGTCGTAGGCGGCGGGCGCGCGCCAGTCGCAGATGTCGGCCACGATGTCGGGGTTGCGCGCGGGGTCGACGTCGATCTGCGTCACGGCGAAACCCCGCTCGCGGGCGAAGCGCAACAGCAGGCCGTTGATCTCGCCGCCGGCGCCGACCAACAGCACGTCGGCGCCCGGCGCGATGGATGCGAACTGGCGCGTCGTGAACGCGCGGAGGCCGCCCCGCGTGAACAGCTTGCTGCCGTCGACGGTGGCGCGCAGCAGCCACCGCAGCGGCGCCTTCAAGGTCGCGATAGCCATGCTCCCGTTTCGAATGCCGGCGGCGAGGCGCCGGCGACTGGGCGACCGCATTCTACCGCCGTGGGCGCGGCCAGGGCCCGGTTAGGCGATCACGGCACGAGCAATCCGCTCACCCGTAGGTGCTGGCTGCCCTCGGCGGCGTGCTCCAGGCGCTCGACAAGGCGCGCCTTGGCGTATTGGCCGATCAGCGGGGCCACCTCGCTCAGCCGTTGCAGGCGCTCCGCGACGTAGGCGTCGACGATGGCGGCGTCGAGCGAGACGAGGTGCTCGTACATCGCGAGGGCCGACACGGCGGAAAGCGCGCCGTCGCGTTGCAGCTCGTCGCGCTGGGATTGCAGCGGCGCGTCGAGGAAGATGGCGAGCCACTGGATGAGGTAGCCGCGCGCGTGCTCCTCGCCGGCGTGGTCGCGCAGCCAGGCGGCGACGCGGTTGTCGACGTAAGCGTCGAACGCGCCGCTGGCCCGGTAGCGCATGAGCGAGACGCCCAGGAAGTCCTCGACCTCCAGCCAGAACGCCCGCTGGAACTGCTGGGCCTGCGCCTCGTGCAGGCCGGCCAGGGCGGGCGTCGATGACGCGTCGGTTTGGCCGGGATTCACGAAGTCCTGCCGCGCGTGGCCCAGCTCGTGGACCAGGCCGTCGAGCACGTCGCCGAATGGGCGTTCGGCGTTCACCACCACCGCCACCTTGCCCAGGTGTCGCGTCTTGAATGCGGGGTTCGACTGTTTGAATCGCTCGCGCTCGGCCAGCAGCGCGGGATGGTCCGACGCGGCCGCGGCGGCGAAACGCTCGTCGAACGAGCGGTCGAGCCAGGCCAGGTAGTCGTCGTGGCTCAACAGCAGCACGTCGAGGCGCTCATCGCGGATGCTGCGCCCGGTGAGGCGGTAGTAGCCGGCGTCCGCGTAGCGCAGCAGCGGCTCCACGAGGCCGGAGGCGCCTGCGCCCAGCACGGGGCGTTGGTCGTCGACGGCGGCGGGCAGGCCGTCCAGCATCTGCCGCAGCTGCGCCTGCGTGTAGGAGCGAGGCGACGGCGCGGGTGGCGCGGCGGTCAGCCAGGTCACCTCCAGCTCGTGCACATTGTCGTTCTCGTTGGCCTCCGCCACGGCGTTATCAGGGTCGATCACCATGCGCAGGCGGTGCGGACCCGCGCCAATGGCGGCGCCCAGGCCTTCCCAGTCCTCCAGCCAGCGCGTGAAGCGCGCGGCGATGCCCGTGGCGAACCGCACGGTGTGGACCTTCGTTCCGTCGAGGTAGAGGTCCACGGAGAACGGGCCGGAGTCGATGGGGCTTTCGTTTTCGACCGCCAGGTCCACGTGGGGCCGGGCGCCGACGACCATGGGATCCTGGGTGGCGGTGCCGCCGCGCGACGACAGGACGATGGGCCCGTCGGAGCCGAAGCGCCAACCGAGGATGAGGTTCGGCAGCGTCAGCGGGGCCGGGGCGGTCGGGGCCGGCGTGGGCGTCGCGGTGGGCGCCGGGGCGATGGGCCCGGCAAGGAACGTCACCGCCAGCTCGTGGACGTTATTCGCCGAGTCGGTTTCAGGCACCAAGCCGCCGGGGTCGAGCACGACGCGGAGGGTGTGCTCGCCCGGCGTGACGCGTACGAGGTCGCTGAGCCCGCACCAGGGCGACGACTCGATGACCTGGCCCGCGAGCACCCAGCTCCACTGTTCCTCCCGCACCACGGCGTCGTCGAGGTAGACGTGCACCCGCACGCCGTCGACGATGCTCGACAGGCCGTCGTTGCGGAGCGCGTAGCGGATGCACGTTCGCACGTCGGCGGAGACGGGCGCCGACGCGGTGGCGTCATCGCGGGGCGAGACGATGAGCGGCCCGCTCCAACCGGCGGGCGCGTGGGCAGCCAGGTCGGGCAGGCGCGGCCCCGCCGCCACGGTGGGCGGGTCGCCGGCGATGACCACCGTGGTCTCGAAGACGTTGTCGGTCTCGTCCGTCTCGACCACCTGGTCGAGCGGGTCCACGACGAGGCGGAACGTGTGCTCGCCGGGGGTCAGGCGCACCGACGCGGCCAACGCGTCCCAGCCGCGCACGAACTGGTAGCTGCCCACGGGTGCGTTGCTGCTGTTCCACCGCTCGACCAGAATGCCGTCGTAGTAGACGTCCACCGCGTAGTCGATACCGGTGATGGCGGTGGGGCCGGCATTGTGCATCGCCCAGTGGACATGGACCGGCCCCGGCAGCGAGACGGCGCCCGCCGTCGGCTGCGTGGCGCTGGCGTTGATGACGAGCGGCGCCGCCCAACCCGGCGCGGCGTAGGGCCGCAGGTTGCCGACCGGAGTGTGCGTGGGGCGCGGCGTCAGCGTCGGCAGCGGGGTTGGCGTTGGACCGGGCGTGGGGGTGGCGGTCGGTGCCGGCGTCGGCGATGGTGTCGGCGTCGCGGTCGGCGTGGGCGTTGGAGTGGGCGTCGGCGTCGGGGCCGGC
>VGZX01000033.1 GCA_016872415.1 SAR202 cluster bacterium
TCGCGCACCATGCCGACAACGTCGTCGTCGTCGACAATGACCGCATCCTCGACACGAAGCGCAACCTGCCCGCGCGCAAGGCCTTCCGCATGGCCGACGAGATACTCCGCCTTGGCGTCCAGTCCGTGGCCGAGCTCGTCGCGGTGCCGGGCGACATCATCGTCGACTTCGACGACCTCCGCGGGGTGATGCTCGCCGACCGCTGGGCGGCCCTCGGCACCGGGTCTGGTGGCGGGCCCAACGGGCTGATGCAGGCCACGCGCTCCGCGCTCAACAGCCCCCTGCTGTCCGGCCACATCGGCGCCGCGCGCGGCATCCTGGTCAACTTCCGCACCCGCGCGCAAGCAGCCGTGCCCGAGGTGCGCGAGGCCTCCGAGGCCGTGCGAGCGGCGGTCGCGCCGAACTGCAACGTGATCACCGCGCTCATCACCGAAGCCGGCATGCAGGTCGGCGCCGAAGTCACCATCATCGCCGTCGGCATACGCCCTTTTGGCTTCGAGGACGCCGACAATGCGCCGCCGCCGGCCGAGGTCGCCGCGTTGCTCGAGATGGTCGACCGTCTGGAAGAGGCGCTCGGCGCTTACGAGCGGCGCGATGCCGGCTCCCCCGCCAAGAGTGTACTCAACGGCGCGCTCGACAGTGCCATCGGCTACGTCGAGGCGAGCACCCGCATAACGCTAACGAAGAAGGTCGTCGTCGGCCGGGCCAAGGTACGCCAGGTGCTCGATGCGCTGCGCCCGGCGGCGCGCGCCAAGCCGGCACTCGCCGGCGACGCCATGGACCCAATGCTGGCCGGGCTCCTCGGCGAGCTGCGGCGCCGCGCGCAAGCCCTGGCCGAGCCGCGCCGCACGCCGTCGATGGCGGGCGACTGACATGCGCGTCTGCATCGCTGAGGAGCACGCCCTGTTCCGCTCGGCCTACGAGCTGCACCTACGCCAGGCGAGCGACATCGAGCTCGTCGTCCTGCCGGATCGGAACGCCGATCTGCTCCACGCGGCCGTTTCCGGACGGCCCGATGTGCTGCTCATCGGCAGGCGAGTGGTCGACCCAGCCGTCATCGGCCTCGTCGAACGGTTGCGCCAGCGCGTTCCAGGCCTCGCCATCGTCCTGCTCGGCCAGACCTACACGCTGATGGGCGCCCAACGGCTCGCCAGCCTGCTCCGCGACGCACCGCGCGGCTTCGCCTACATGGAGAAAGACGCGCTCTCGTCGGCGCAAGATCTCATTCACGTCATGCGCGTCATCGCCACCGGCCGCGTCGTCGTCGACGGGGGCATCGTCACGTTGCTGCTCACCCAGGTCGCCAAATACACCGGCATCCTGGAATCGCTCACCGATGACGATCTGCGGGTGCTGGAACTCATGGCCGACGGTCAGAGCGATGATGTCATCGCCGCCGAGATGGGCAGGTCGCCCAAGCGGATACAGGCCCAAATCGACCGCCTCTACGACAAATTGGAGGCGCGCTCACCCGGCCGCGAGCCGCGTGTCCAAGCCATCACCACCTACCTCATGTCGACGGGCAAACTGCCCATCGACGTCGCGCCAGGCGACAGGCCCTCCGTGGATGACCACCCGGCCGACGATGAGTCCGCGGTTGTGGCGGCGGCCGCCTCCGCCACCGTCGGTCATGCGGCGTCGGACACGGCCATCGCCGCCCCGCCCACATCGCCGGGCGATCGCGCACCTGCTCCAACGTCCGCCAAGGCGCCGCCGGGGGCACCCGCCACGCCGCCGACCGCCCTGGCACCGCAGGCGCTGCCGCCCGACGTGACGCAGCGTTACGGCCCGGAGGTCGCCACGGAATTCGCCGCGTTCGCCGCCGGCGCCCATCCCGCCGACGCGCAAGTCACGTCGCAGCTGCTGCGGTGGGCATCCGGCAAGAACCTGCGCCTCCGCTGGGGCACCGGGCGATTCGAGGGCTCGTTCCTGCTCACGGTGGAGATCACGTCCGGCCTGCTCTACTGGCTTGCCACCGTGTGGGCCGTGGGCACTGTCGAGATACAGTTCGCGATGTTACAGGCCGGGCGCCCCTTCTCCGACGATGCCATGCGCCGGCAGCTCGCGAAACGCTTGCAGGAAGTGCGCGGCGTCAACATCACCGAGGACAGCCTCGAAGGCCGCGTCCGCATTCCCATGTCCACGCTGCGCGACCAGCAAGAGCTCGCCAAGCTCACCGCGACGCTCGACTGGGCCATCGACTCGATACGCGAGGCCGCGAATCTCCGCACCGGGGGCTAGGGCGGCGCCCGAGAGAATCCACGCTGACCGTCGCGAGGTCGTCATTCCGCCGCGATGAACTCGATCTCGACCAGCCGCCCGCCCAGCACGCGCGCGAACCGCACCGTGGCCGCCGCCGGCTTTGGCTGGTTGTCCTTGAAGTAGTCCGTCAACATCGCCATCACCACGCCGTTGAACTCCTGGTCTGTGACGCGTGGATCGAGCGTGCAGTCCCACCAGACGACGTTCCGGCGTGTCATGTTCGCCTCGGCGAGCATTTCATCCATGCGCGCCAGCACCGCGGCCGTTTGATCGCGCAATCCTTCGGCCGGACGCTGCAGGCCGCTGATGAACAGCAGCCGCCGCGCGTCCTTCACTTGCAACGCCCACGAGGCCACGTCGCGTATGTTGCCGGAGCTCGATTCGAGTTGCATGGCATGACTCCACCGCGCGGATCGCGGCGAGTCTACGCGAAACGGGCCGGGGCCGTGGGCCCTGGGCGGTTCACGGCCACGCGTTGGTCGCCAGGGCGCGCAGCTGTTGCATGATCCGCGGCTCGGGCACGCCGCGCGCATGCATCCGCGCGATGACGCCAACCATCGTTTCCTGAATCTCCCGCCCGCGCTTGATGTTCGCGTGCGGCATGTAGAAGCGCTTCTGCTCGCTCTCCGACAGTTGCCGCACCAATGGGCGAAGCCAATCCGGCAACTCTTTCTCGTTCGAATAGGCCATGGCCGCTACCTCCCCTGCTGGCATTGCACGCCGCCGCTATGTCAATCGAGCTGCGTCATCGTCGGCCGCCGGCTGATCGTCGCGGCGGGCATGGTGAAAGAAATGGTGCCGGCGGAAGCTGCCAAAGCGCCCCAGCGGGCGTCCGCCGGTAACGAGGTGAAAGGCTTCCATCGCGGTCAGCATGCTCACGCGCCGCACCTCGGGCAGTCCCGGCAGCATCGCCGCGACCACGACGGCGCGCAACAGTCCGGAGATGAGGAACAGCGTGAGGCTGTGGTACCCCCACAATGGCGGGAGGTGCGTCAGCAGGAAACCGCCGACCAACGCCCCAATGCCCGACGCGACTCCCACGGCGGCGTTCATGAGCGCCAGATAGCGCACGCGGTTCTCGACGTTCGTGGCATCCAATATGTAATTCGCGCTGCACAAGTTGAATCCCGCTCAAGCGACGCCCGACAACACCTGTGCCACCATGAAGGCGCCGACGTGCGGGAAGGGTATCCACAAGAGCGGAATCGCCGGTAGCAGCAGCGACGCGACCACGAGGCCAAGCCGGTTGCCCGCCTTGTCGGCGAAGCGGCCCCATCGCCGCACCGCCAGCAGTGTCGCCATCGATGCCACGGCCTGTAGCAAGGAGAACCAGAGATAGCTGATCTCCAGTTCGCGTAGCTGGTAATAGACGAAAAACGGCCCGGATATGTTGACGCAGAAGTGCATCGCGAACATGAAGACGATGAACCGCCGGATCACGCGCGCCGAGGCGTCTGTTTCGCTGGGCGCCACGTGTTGCCGTCGCGGCCGCGTCGACAGCGCCCCATCGGACGGTAGCCGCCGCAGCAGCAGCCAGCTCGCGCCGCGCGCGAGGGCGGCCGCGCCGAACACGATGGCGAACCCCCAGAGCGCGTGGTCGACCACTTGGTTGAGGAACGCCCCGGCGCCGATGAAGCTGACCACCATCGCCAGCGTCGACAACTGCGACCGCAGCGCGAAGTAGCGCCCCCGCAGCTGCGGCGGCACGAGGTCGGCCATGATGCCGCCCCACGCCGGCGCGATGACGGCGCCGAACAGCGCGTAGAGCGCGGCGAGCGCGATCAACAGCCACGGCAGCCCGGCGGGGCGCGCCACGCCCGACACCGCATACGCTCCCACCGCCAGCGCTTGCAGCGCCGCGAAGCACACGACGGCCCGCCGCCGGCCACCCAACACCCGCACCATGCGGTCCTCGGCCAGTTGAGCGCCGGCCGCGAGGAACACGGGCAGCGATGCGATCAGGCTCACGACGAGCGGACTTGCACCCGCCGCCAGCGCGAAGGCGGTGATGTAGCTCTCGCCCAAGCCCACGAACACGCCGAAGGCCACGCCTTCCAGTACGGAAGCACGGAGCACCGCCTTCGCGGCATGCGATCGCGGCGGCGCGCCGGCCCACGCGGTGTTCGATGTGATGAGAGCCATGCGTGGACGAGGAGAAGCGCTGGGTCAAGCAATCGTAGAGGGACGCGCCGCCGTGGGATAGCAAGAAGTGACGCATGTTTCAGGCATTCCACGGCGCATCTCCGTTGGCCCCAGGGTCGCTACCGCTTCGCCTAGTCCACCGGCGGGAGGCGGTGAACGCGCCGCGGCCCTACGCTTGCATGTGGGGAGGCATGCGCCTCGCTCCGGACGAAGGAGGCACGCGCGATGAACAAGCAGCAGGTGAGCGGAAGGGCGACCCAGGCCAAGGGCAAGGCGAAGGAAATGGCCGGCAGGACGGCCTCGGTGAGCGGCACCGGCTACGGCACGCTCAACGGCGCCATGGTGTGGGCGTTCGGCCTGGTGCTGGCGCTGCTGCTGGCGGCGCTCGGCGGCGGCGCGGCCTTGGGCGCGTTCGGCCTCGGCGACACGACCGCCGAAACGCTGTTCGGCGACACCGTGCTGAGCAGCATCTGGTGGACGTTCATCGCCATGGCCGTGGGCCTGGTGATCGCCGCCATCGGCGGCATGCTCGGCGCGCCGAAGAACCAAGCCGGCCCGGACCGGACCGTGCGGTAGCGCCGGCGGCGGTCGGCCGTTCGGTCACTGGATGGATATGAACGAGCACGGTGGCGCGATGCCACCGTGCTCGTTGTTAAAGCATTCGTCGCGCCCCGGCCACGCCGCTGGCGGTCACGCACCCAATTGGCTCAACAGCTCGCGAAGCCGCGCGATGCGCGCCCGCTGGTCGTCCAGCCGGGCCCCCTCGCGCTCCACCACCTCCGCCGGCGCCTTCGATGTGAACTGCTCGTTGCCCAGGCGTTGCGCCAGCGATTGGGTGCGCTGCTCCGTCTCCGTCAGCTCCGACCGCAGCCGCTCGCGCTCCGCCGCCACGTTCACGATGTCACCCATCGGCATCGTCACCGTCACCCTCCCCACCACCACCGTCACGGCGTTGTCGACGGCCGGCGGCACGCCGTTCGCGAAGGTAAGGCTGCCCACGCGCGCCAGCTGCCGCACCGCCTCCGCCTCGCCACGCAACGCCGCGCCGGCGTCCAGGGCGCTCAAGGTCGCGTCGAGTTGCCGCGCTGGGTCCACCTTGAACTCCGCGCGCACGTTGCGAATCGCCCGCACGATGTCCGTCACCAACGCCATGTCGGTCAACGCCTCCTGGTCGACCGCCTCCTCGGAGGGCGCGGGGTAGGGCATGAGCGTAATCGTCACCGGCCATGACTTCGGGCGGCCGGCGGCCTCCGTCAAGTGTTGCCACAGCTCCTCCGTCACGAACGGCATGAACGGGTGCAGCAACCGCAGCGACCGCTCCAGCACGTAGGCCAACACCTTGCGCGGCGACGTGTCGCCCGCCCGCATGCGCACCTTCGCCAACTCGATGTACCAGTCGCAGAACTCGCCCCAGATGAAGTCATGGACGACGCGCTCCGCCTCGCCCAGTTGGTAATCGCCCCAAAGCCGGTGCACCTCACGCGTCACCTGCTCCAACCGGCTCGCGATCCACCGGTCCTCGCGGTGCTTCCGCGACGGCCGGGTGCTCCAGCCCGCCAGCGATTCCGCCCCGTCGAGCTGCGTCAGCACGAACCGCGTCGCGTTCCACATCTTGTTGGCGAAGTTCCGCGCCGACTGCACGCGCGTCATCTGCATGCGGGAGTCGTTGCCCGGCGTCGTGCCCGCCGACAGCGCGAAACGCAGCGCGTCGGCGCCGTGTTCCTCGACGATCCGCAACGGATCGACCACGTTGCCGCGTGTCTTGCTCATCTTCTGTCCGTGCTCGTCGCGCACCAGCCCGTGCAGGTAGACTGTTCTGAACGGCACCTCGCCCATGTTCTCGATCCCCAGCATGATCATGCGGGCGACCCAGAAGAAGATGATGTCGTAGCCCGTCTCCATGACCGACGTGGGGTAGAAGTAGCGTAAGTCCGGCGTGTCGTCCGGCCAGCCCAGCGTCGAGTGCGGCCACAAGCCCGAAGAGAACCACGTGTCGAGCACGTCCTGGTCCTGGGCGATGTTGACCGAGCCGCACCGCTCGCAGCCGGCGGGGTCGTCGACGGCCACGGTCTGGTGCTCGCAATCGGCGCAATACCACACCGGAATGCGGTGCCCCCACCACAGCTGCCGGCTGATGCACCAGTCGCGGATGTTCTCCATCCAGTTTAGGTACACCTTCTCGAAGCGCTCCGGCACGAAGGTGATGCGCCCGCTCGTCACCGCCTCGATGGCGGGCTTCGCCAGCGGCTCGATCCGCACGAACCACTGGGTGCTCACGATCGGCTCCACCACGTCGCCGCTCCGCTGACAGTGGCCCACGCTGTGCCGGTGCGGCACCACCTTCTCCAGCAGCCCCTCGGCTTCCAGCTGCTCCACGATGAGCCTGCGCGCCTTGTAGCGTTCCGTGCCCGCGTACTTCCCCGCCTCCATGTTCAGCGTGCCGTCGGGGTTCAAGATGTTGACGATGGGCAGGCCGTGGCGCTTACCCACCTCGAAGTCGTTCGGGTCGTGACCCGGCGTTATTTTCAGCGCGCCCGTGCCGAACTCCGTCGACACCGCTTCGTCGGCGATGACCGGAATGGGACGGCCCAGCACCGGCAGCACCACGCGCCGGCCCACGTAGGCCTTGTAGCGCGGATCGTTCGGGTTCACGGCGACCGCCGTATCGCCAAGCAGCGTCTCGGGCCGCGTCGTCGCCACGGTCAAATGGCCGTCGCCGCCCTCCAGCCGGTAGCGGATGTGCCACAGGTGACCGTCCATCTCCTCGTGCTCCACCTCCAGGTCCGACAGCGCGGTGCGGCACGACACGCACCAGTTGATCATCCGCTCGCCGCGATAGATCAGGCCCTTGTCGTAGAGCCGCTTGAACGTCGTCCGCGTCGCGCGCGATGGCCCCGGGTCGAGCGTGAACGCCTTCCGCGTCCAGTCGCACGAGGCCCCAAGCCGCCGGTGCTGGTTGTCGATGATGTGACCGTATTTACCCACCCACTCCCACACGCGCTCCAAGAACTTCTCGCGGCCCAGTTCGTGGCGGTCGCCGCCCTCCTTGCGAAGCTGACGCTCCACCACCGTTTGCGTCGCGATGCCGGCATGGTCGGCCCCCGGCAGGTACAGCGTGCTGTAGCCCCGCATGCGGTGGTAGCGGACCAGCGCATCCTCGATCGTGGCCGTCAGCGCGTGGCCCAAGTGCAGCTCGCCCGTCACGTTCGGGGGCGGCATGATAATGGTGTAGGGTTCCTTCTTCCTATCGACCTTGGCGATGAAGAACCCTTGCGATTCCCACCACTCGTACAGGCGGCCCTCGACCTCCCGCGGGTCATAGGCCTTCGAAAGCTCGCGCGGCTTCGGCGTGGTGGACATGCGAAAGAAACCCCATTTTCTAGATAATGGCCTAAGTGTATGGGGGCGACGGGAAGAGGGTCAACGAAACAGATCCCCGGCCAACGAGGAAACCATGTCGGCGCACGACATTCGATCGCTCCTTGAAGCCGCCCGCCTGAACATCGACCGCCGGCCGGAGGAGGCTGTCGCCATCCTGCTCCGAGTCCATGAGCGGCAACCGACCGACCCGCACCTGGCCCTGGGCGTCGCGCGGTGCTACTACCTCATGGCGAACGCAAACAAGCCGTCCCACGGCGAGGCGCTCACTTGGGCGCAGCGTGCGATGGAGCTCGGCGCCGGGCCCGAGGCCTACCTGCTAGCAGCCGACATCCACCGGCTTGGACTCCTCGACGACGCCCGCGCCGCCGACATCTACCGTGACGCGGTGAAGCGTTACCCGAACGCGACGGCCGCCCTCGTCAGCCTTTCCGGCCTCGTTGGCCCGCCCGACAGCCCCGTCACGCTCGACGAGGCGATCGACTGTCTGGAAAAGGCGCTCGCGATGGAACCGCAGCCGACGTGGGTGCGTGTGCGGCTTGGCACGCTCTACGACAAGGCGGGCAGGGAGGACGATGCCCTCCGTCAATGGTCGCTCGCCCTCCTCGCCAGCCGCACGAACTGCGCGGCTCCTTCGATTTCCTCTCGAAGCGTCTCGCATACCACGTCTAGGACATGGGAGGTGCCGGGGCCGGCCGAACGGTACGACGGACCGTGGCTCCAGCGCGACACGCTCACGGCCAACGGGGCACCGCATTGGGGCCTCGTGCTCAACCGGCGCGCCCTCGCCACGCTCGCGCCGCGCGAGTCGCGCTGGCTCACCGTGAACGCCGCCGGCACGCCATTGCTCGCCATCCCGCCACCTTGTCGAAGTGCTTCGTCGTCTCCGACACGTAGCGCAGGCCCAGCCGCGAGCCATTGTCCCGCAGCCAGTCCTCCAGGCGAATGCGCCCACGCGGCAGCGTGCGCGCCACCAGCAGCGACGCGGTCAGCCCTTCCACCTCGTCGCCCGTCAACGTCACGTCGCGCAGCCATGCGTCCAGCGCGCGGCCCAGCCAGTAGGCGAGTGTCCCCGGCATCCGCGCGATGCGCGCCCTGCCGTCCACCGCCGCCCGCACCGGCCGCACCATCTCGACATACGGCATGATGTCCAGGCCGGCGGCCTCCCACTCCACGTCATCGTCCGCGTGTCCCGCCTCCACCATGATGTCGGCCACGTCCTCCACGCAAACCGGTTGGACGTCGTAGTCGCCCCACGGCACCGGGAAGATCGTAAAGCACCGCAGCCCCCATGCGACGTTGTTCAGTAGGACGTCCTCCAGGCCATAGATGATGGTCGGCCGCACCAAGCCATACGCCAACCCCGACTCGTGCACGATGCGCTCCTAATCCACCTTGCCTACGAAATAGGGCAGTCGCGGCCGCCGCTCCAAGCCGCTGATGCTCACGTGCACCACCCGTCTCACGCCGGCGCGCTTCGCCGCCTCCACCAGCGTCCGGGTGTGCTCGACCGCCCGGTCATACGTCAACCCCTTGTATGGATAGCGCATCCAATAGCTGCTGTAGAGCACCTCGGCGCCACGCATGGCCCGCGCCAGGTCGTCCGGCCGGCGAAAGTCCAACGGGTAGGCGGGCACCGCGTCGCCGAACGGGTGCGCCCGCTCCGGGTGGTTCGTGAGCGTCCGCACCTGCTCGTCGCGCGCCAGCAGCCGCTGTGTGACATAACGCCCTGTGTAGCTGAACGCGCCCGTGACGACATTGACGATCGGCATTCGACACCTCTCCCTGCCTGGCTTGTGGCCGGTGGCGGTACAAGCGTAGCCTGCCGGCACGAATTGGGCAGCCGGAGGTATGCACAGTACATAAGCGACAGGCGCCTTCGCTGGCCATTATCGCCGCAGCCGAGCACACCATCGGCGGTGGGAAGGTCGTCGCCTGGCGCCACGTCACGACCGGCTATTCCGACGCCGAGCGATGGCTGCTGCGGTTCGACGGCAGTGAAAGCGTCTTCGCGAAGGTGGGCACGAGCGACCGAAGCAGGCAGCGGCTACGGAAGGAACAGCGCTTTTATCGGGAAGTGCGCGCGCCCTACATGCCCCGTTCCCTCGGGTCAGTGGAAGACGGCGAACTCCCTCTATTCCTCATCGAGGGCTTGAGTGCCGCTTATTGGCCCCCGCCATGGACGTCTGAACAAGTGGAAGCGGTGCTCGACGCGCTGCGCCAAGTATGGAGCACGCCCCACGCCCGCGCCGCCCTCGGTGCGACCGCTCAACCGCACGGACATCGAGGGCTGGGCACTCGTCGCCGTCGACCCCAAGCCTTTCCTCTCGCCAGGCCTCCGCACCAGCGACTGGCTGGATCGGTCGTTGCCACGACTGCTGGAAGCGGAGGCGAGCGCTCGGCTCAAGGGGGACCGGCTCGTGCATCTCGACATGCGCAGTGACAACCTCTGTTTCATCGGAAACAGAGTCGTCATTGTCGATTGGGATAACGCGGCGCTGGCGAATCCCGATCTCGACCTGGCTGCCTGGGCTCACAGCTTGCACCTGGAGGGCGGCCCTCCGCCAGAGGCACTACTGCCGCATGCCCCTTCGTTGGCGGCCTTGATCAGCGGGTATTTCGCCGCGCGCGCCGGACTCCCACCCATTCCCCGTGCCGAGGGTGTGCGCCGAGTGCAATTGACACAGTTACGCCCCGCGCTATCTTGGACCATACGCGCCCTGGGGCTTTCGGCGCTCGAAGCGCCTCCTGGCTCGCGCGGCCGCGCGAGGAAAACCGACCACAACCCGTGATGGCGCGTGCCGCGAACGATGGCGGCACTTGCTATACTTCGAGGACTCAACCGTATCGAAAATGGTCGTTGGACGTCACGACAACCGCCGCCGAGGGAGCGACTCCATGGCGGCGCAACCTGCTCGTCCTTTGGATCGCGCAGGCCGTTTCCACGCCCGGCTTCACATTCACGTTCCCGTTCTTTCCGCTCTTCTTCCAGCAGCTCGGCGTCGCCGAGCCGGAGCGCGCCGCGTTCTGGACCGGCGTATCGGGCTGGGCGCTTGGCTTCGGCTCGTTCCTGGCAAGTCCCATCTGGGGCGTCGTGGGGGACCAATAGGGCAGGAAGAGCAACGTCGTCCGCGCCATGCTCATGGGTGGCGCCATCTTCGTCGTCACCGCGTTCGTCCGCACGCCGCTCCAGCTCACCTTCAGCCGCTTCACCGCCGGCGCGTTCGTCGGCGTGCAGCCCGCAGTGCTCGCGATGGTCGCGGCATCCACGCCGCGCCGGGTGCTGCCGTTCGCCATCGGCGCCATGCAGTCCGGCGCCGCGCTCGGCCTATCCGTCGGCCCGGTGGCGGGCGGCACCCTGTTCGACCGCTATGGGCTGGAGGCGGCGTTCATCGGCAACGGCGCCTTCCTCGCGGTCGCCGCCGTGCTCGTCCTGCTCTTCACCACCGAACGCTTCGTCCGCCCGGCCGTATCGCGCAGCATCATGCGGCCCCTCCGCGACATGGCGCGCATGTCGGCCTCGAAGGAGCTTGCCCCGTTACTGCTGCTGGTGTTCCTCGTGCAGGTTGGAACGCTCGTCGTATTCCCATCGCTGCCCGTCATCGTCGACCAGATACGCGGAGCGGGACGGCCCGGTGCCGCGACGGCGTCCGGCGTCCTGTTCATGGCCTACGGTCTCAGCCAAACCATCTCATCGCTCGGCATCGGTTGGCTCGGCAGCCGCATCGGCCTCGGCCGGGTCGTGCCGACGGCGTGCCTGCTCGCCTCCGTCGCCTACATCGTTCCCTTCTTCATGTACGGCCTATCCGCATTCATCCTCACCGTCGCGGCGGCCGCGCTCTTCGGCGGCGGGCTCCTCGGTGGCATCAACGGCCTCATCGCGCTCACCGCGCCACCCGAGCGGCAGGGCTCGCTGTTCGGCGCGACGCAATCGGTCATCGCCCTCGCCATCGGCATCGGGCCGCTCATCGGCGGCATAGCGGCGGAAACGCTCGGCCTGCGGAGCGTGTTCTGGCTCGCGGTCGCGTTCTATGGCGCCACGACCGCGCTGGCCGTCATGCTGCTGCGCCAGCGGCTACCCCGCCAGGGCCGTCGCGTGGGGTAGCGCCGCGGCATCACCGCGAAACCCGGCGCTCGCGCACATGCGACTACTATCGCGTGACTTAAGTATCATGCATAATATGCCTGCGGCGCCGATCTCCGATCGGTGCCTCCTTTATGCAACCGATCGAAACCGCCTGGCGACGAAACCTCGCCACCCTGTGGACCGCACAAGTGGTCAGCCTTCTGGGTTGGACGCTGACGTTCAACTTTTACCCGTTCTTCTTCCGCTCCATCGGTGTTGACGATCCCGCCCGTGCCGCCTTCTGGACCGGCGTATCGGCCTGGATGTTCGGCCTTGGCCTCTTCGTCATGGGTCCCATCTGGGGCTTTCTCGCCGACCGGCGCGGGCGCAAGCTCAATGTGCTGCGGGCCACGTTCATCGGCGGCCTCGTGCTGCTGCCGGTAGGCTTCGCCACGCAAATCTGGCAAATCGTCGTGCTCCGCCTCATCGTCGGCATGGCGCACGGCCTCGATTGGGCAACCAACGGCCTAATCGCCGCCACCACGCCGCGCGCCAAGCTCCCGTTGGCGTTCGGCATCATCACCACGTCGCTCTTCGCGGGCAGCATCTTCGGGCCGCTGCTGGGCGGCCTGGTCATCGACCGCTGGGGCATGGGTGTCGCCTTCGTCGTGTCCGGCGCCGCGTTCATCGCGGGCGGGGCGCTCGTCTGGGCCTTCGTCCACGAGCGATTCGAGCGTCCCGCCGCACCCACGCGCAACCCCATCGAGGACATCGTGCAGGTCGCCCGCATGCCGGGCATCTGGCGCCTGCTGGTCATGCTCGTGGCGCTGCACAGCACCCTGCTGCTCACCTCTCCCGTCATCGCGCCGTTGGTCAGTGAGCTGCACACCGGTGGAAACGACGGCACGGCGACCGGGCTCGCGTTCATGGCGAACTCCATCGGCATGGTCGTCTCGTCGCTTGCATCAGGCTGGCTCAGCGCGCGGCTCGGACTCAAGCGCGTGTTCCTCGCCGGGTCCATCGCCACCGCCGTCGTCTACATCGCCCCCTTCGCCGCGCAGAACGTCGTGCAGTTCGTCCTGGCGTTCGGCCTGGCGGGGCTCGTGCAAGGTGGGCTCATCAACGCGCTCAATGGCCTCATCGCCATGAGCGCCCCCGCCGGCAAGCAAGGCACCGTGTTCGGCGCGGCCCAGGCCGCCATCGCCGTCGCGGTCGCCGTCGGCCCGCTGGTCGGCGGCACGCTGGCGCTCTGGTCCGGCTTGCGTGGTCCGTTCGCCCTCGTCATCGCCTCGTTCGCCGTCGTCACCTTCGTGGCCTGGCGACTGCTGCAGGCGCCCCGGCCCGAAACGGCGACAGCCGAGCCCGAGCCGATGCCCGCGCCGTCGCCGGTGGCGCCCGCCCCGGTCACACCGAGGGTAGCCTAGCGGCTGCGTCCCGCTTTCATGCGCCGTGCAGTCTAGTGGGCGTGTCCCGCGTGCGGCCGCTTGCCGACGCGCGCGCTCAACAGCGCGGCAACCCGGTCCAGCAGCCGCATGGCGACGTCGTATTTGGGCAGCAGGGGTAGGTCGTCGAGATTGCCGTCGCGATCGATCAACGTCACCTTGTTGGTTTCGGCGCCGAAACCCGCGTTCGGCACAGTGATGTCGTTCGCGACAATCAGATCGAGCTGCTTCTTGGCGACCTTCGCTCGTGCGTTCGCCAGCAGGTCGCGGCTCTCCGCCGCGAAGCCAACACGGACGACGTCGCGCGGCGCCTCGCTCAAGATGTCGGGCGTCCGCACCAGGTCGATGCGTAGCTCTTGGGCCTCCTCTTTCTTCACCTTGTCAGCACGCGCCGCCGCGGGCCGGTAGTCGGCCACCGCCGCCGCCATGATGAGGGCATCGGCGCCGTCGCACGCGTCGAGCACCGCGTCGCGCATCTGCGCCGCCGACTCCACGCGCACCACCAGCATTCCCACCGGGTCGGGAAGCCCGGCCGAGGTGACCAGCACGACGCGGGCGCCGCGATTGCGCGCGGCCTCGGCGATCGCGTACCCCATCTTGCCGGATGACCGGTTCGTGATCACGCGCACGGGATCGATGGCTTCCGACGTGCCGCCCGCGCTCACGACGATGGTGCGCCCGGCAAGATCGCCGTGGCGCCCCAGCAGCATCGCAGCATAACCAAGCAGCTCGGCCGTCTCCAGCAAGCGCCCCCAGCCGTGCAGGCCGGACGCCATGCGGCCGCGCCCCGGCCCCGCGATCAGCGCGCCACGCTCGCGGAGCGTCTCGATGTGCGCGCGCACCGCCGCGTTGTCCCACATGCCTGCGTCCATCGCCGGCGCCACCATGAGCGGTGCGTTGGTGGCGAGCGCGGTGACACTCAACGGATCGTCGGCGATGCCCAACGCGACCTTGGTGATCATCTGCGCCGTGGCCGGCGCGACGATGAGCGCGGCGATGTCCCGCGCGATGGCGACGTGCTCCACCGCGTCGGGGCTGTTGATGTCGAACAAATCTGTGATGACCGGCCGGTGCGTGAGGCTGCGAAAGGTGAGGGGGGTCACGAATTCGAGCGCGCCTTTGGTGAGCAGCACGTCCACCAGCGCGCCGGCCTGCGTCAGCTTGCTCGCGAAGTCCGCCGCTTTGTACGCGGCGATGCTGCCGCTAATGCCGAGCGCGATGCGCCTGCCGCCGAACGGCCCGCTCACGGCGCGCCCCGCTGGCTGGGGGCAGGCTCCGGATCGGTGTTCAGCCGGTGGATCCACGCCAGCCCTTTCAGCGTCAGATCGACATCCACGATCTCGATGGCGTTGGTGTGCTCCGCCATGAGGCCCGCGAGCCCGCCGGTCGCGATCACCTTGGCGGTGGGCGCCTCCAGTTCGGCCTTGAAGCGCCGCACCATCCCCTCGACGAGGGCGGCATAGCCGAAGATGATGCCCGACTGCATCGAGGCGACGGTGCTCTTGCCGATGGCCGTCTTCGGCGCCACCAGCTCCACGCGGCGCAGCTGCGAGGTGTTCTGCCACAGCGCCTCGGCGGCCAGTTGCAGGCCCGCCGTGATCGCGCCGCCCAGGTACGAACCATCGGCGGTCACGGCGTTGAACGTCGTCGCCGTGCCGAAGTCGACAATGACGGCGGGGCCGCCATGGAAGTGGAGCGTCGCGGCCGCGTCGACGACTCGGTCGGCGCCGACGTCGCGCGGGTTGTCGTACAGCACGCGGACGCCGGTCTTGGTGCCCGCGCCGACCACCAGCGGCTCGACACTGAACAGCATGCGCGAGGCTTGCACGAACACGCCGGTGAGCGGTGGGACCACGCTGCAAATGGACACGGCCTTGATGCGGGAGGGCTGGATGCCCTTCAGGGGCAGCAGGCTCTGCAATTGCAGGGCATATTCGTCGGGCATGCGACGAGCATCGGTGGCGAAGCGCCCCGTGTTGACGAGGCGGTCCCCATCGAATGCGCCGATGGTGACATTGGTGTTGCCGATGTCGAGGGCAAGGAGCATGGTGTAGCGATTATAGCAGGAAGGCGGCGATGGCCTTGTGGATGCCCCGCCCCGCTTCCGTCGCCATGCGCCCCGGCGCCGAGCGGCCACCGCTCGGCCGGGCCGTCCACGGCTTCGGCGCGCGTCGCGACCTCGCAACCGTGCCAACGCCGCTAACGACACGCCTCGCGCGTTGGCATCGCGAGCCGCCGCACGTATCATCCTGCGAACGCTGCCCCGCTGGAGTACCGGTGCCCGCCGACGCCGCGCATCGCCGCAAGCCCCGCATCTTCCACGGCTGGTGGATCGTACTTGCGCTGTTCATGAGCAACTTCGCGGTCGAGGCCACGGCCATCTTCTCGTTCGCCGTGTTCCTGCGTCCCATGAGCGAGGATTTGAACATCTCGCGGCAGGCCATCAGCTGGGTCATGGCCGCGCGGCGCCTGGCCTCGGGCGCCGCCTCCATCGCCATCGGTCGCTTTGTCGACCGCCACGGTGGACGCTGGATGATCGCCGGCGCGCTCGTCATCGCGTCACTGGCGACCGCCGCGCTGGGCTTGGTGCAAAACACCGGCCACTTCCTCGTCTTGTTCATCGTCATCGGCCTCAGCGCGGTCACGATGCCGGGCAACCTGCTCACCTCCGTGCCCGTGCAAAAGTGGTTCGTCCGCAAGCGGGGCCGCGCCACCGGCTTCGTCACATCCGGCTTCGGCATCGGCGCCATGGTCTTCGTGCTGCTCCACCAGCAGCTCATCGACACGATTGGCTGGCGGCAAACGTGGGTCATCTCCGGCGCGCTCACTGCCGCGCTCTCCCTGCCGCTCGTGCTGCTGTTCGTGCGGCGCGCGCCTGAAGACATGGGCCTGCGGCCGGACGGCGACGACCCGGCCACCGCGCCCGTGGCGGGCGCCCGGCCCAGGCCCGCCTACGCGGCCGAGCAATCGTGGACGTCGCGCGAAGCCCTGCGGACGTTCAGCATGTGGAAGATACTGGCGGCCTACGTGCTCGTCTCATTCGCCATGGGCGGGCTCCAGCTGCACCGCGCTGCCTTCTGGGAAGACCGCGGCTACGGCCGCGACCTCGTCGCCACCTCCTATTCCATCGATTCCCTGATCTTCTTCCTCGCCATCCTCGGCGCGGGGTTCCTGGTCGAGCGGTTCCCGGTGCGCTACGTCGCCGGCTTCGCGATGACGTTCACCATCGTCGGCGTCGCGCTGATGATCGCCGTCAACGCAACCTGGGTGCTGTTCGCCAGCGCGGTACTGCTCGGCGTTGGGCAGGGCACCAGCTCGGTGATGCAGGTGCACATCTGGCCCGCCTACTATGGCCGGGCGCACATCGGCACCATCCGCGGCTACATCGTCCCCGCCATCCTGGTGGCGCAGGCCCTCGGCGCGCCATTCGCCGGCTTCTTCTACGATGCCACCGGCTCCTACGACTGGGCGTTTTGGATCAGCGGCGCCGCCGTCGCCATATCCGGCGTGCTGCTCGTGTCGGCCAAGCCTCCGCACAGGTCGGCGCCATCCCCCACCGCCATGGCTGCGGCGTAGGGAAGGCCGGCCGCGCCGTGTCCTACCGGTACCAAGGCAGCTTCGCCGCCTCCTGCTGAAGCCAGGGTCGGAAGTTGGGATGGGCGATGCCGATGAGCGCCTCGACCCGCTGCCGCAGGTTCTTGCCCTGCAAATACGCGATGCCGTATTCGGTGATGACGTAGTGGGCATCGGCCCGCGAGGTGACGACCCCCGCGCCCTGCTTGAGGAACGGCACGATGCGCGACGTGGCGCCCCGTTGCGCTGTCGACGGCATGGCGATGATGGGCTTGCCACCACGCGACTTCGGCGCGGCGCGGATGAAGTCGACCTGCCCGCCGAACCCCGAGTAGATGAGCGAACCGATGGAGTCGGAGCACACCTGGCCGGTGAGATCGACCTCGATAGCCGAGTTGATCGCGACGAGGCGGTCGTTGGCGCTCGCCAGGAATGGGTCGTTGGTGTAGTCGGCGGGGTGCAGCTCGAACGCGGGGTTGTCGTCGACGTAATCGTACAGCGCCCGAGTGCCGAGGACGAACGTGCCGACCGCCTTGCCCGCGTGGAGGTTCTTGCGCTCGCCGGTGATGATCCCGCGCCGCATGCCCTCCACCACGCCATCCGAGATCATCTCGGTGTGCACGCCGAGGTCGCGTTTGCCCTCCAGCGCGGCGAGCGTCGCATTCGGTATTTCGCCGATGCCGAGCTGCAACGTGTCGCCGTCCTCGATCAGCGAGGCGATGTGCCGGCCGATCCGCTCCGCCACCTCGCCGGGCGTCTCGGCGGCCAGCTCCGGCAACGGCGCGTCCACCTCGACGATGCGGTCGATCTGCGAGAGGTCGACGAACGTATCGCCGAGCGTGCGCGGCATGCGTGGGTTCACCTGGGCGATGACGAGCTTGGCCCGCCGCACCGCGGCCAGCGATGCCAACACCTCGACGCCGAGGCTCACGAAGCCGTGGGCGTCGGGCGGCGAGGTCTGGATCATCGCCACGTCGATCGGCAGCTGACCGTTCATGATCAGTTGGGGAATCTTATGCAGGAACACGGGCACGTAGTCGGCGCGCGCCTCGTTCACCGCCGCGCGGGACACGCCCACGGCCACGCGCGCTGCCATCCGCGGGCCATCCATTGCTCGCGTGCCGCCAATAGGGCCGATGAGGGCGGCGGGCGGCGGCGCGCCGAAGCACCGCATCGCGCGCGGCTTCGTGGGGCCAGGCGCCAATCTTAGGGTAGGAGACGAAGGCACACGCGCGTAGCCGCGCCGGGCTATGCGCGGTGCCGTCGCCACTGGCTCGGCGCGGCAACGCCTATACCATGGTCAGGCCGGCGGGCTCGCCGACCATTCCCGGCGTGCCACCGGGCCGCTCTTGGTAGACGAACAGCAGCGGGCCGGTGGCCGTTCGCGCGCTGAACGACGGCACGCCCCAACGGGTCATGCCGAGCGGGCTCACCATCTGGCCCGCTTCCACCATGCGCCGGTGAAAGTCCGCGGCGCTGTCCACCGGCAAGGAGATCAGCCAGTGGAGCCCAGGGCCTGGGTGCTGATCGTAAAGGCCGTCGACCACCTCGACGATGGCGCGCCCATCGTACGCGGCGCGGGTGAAGGCGATGCGGTTGCCCTTGGGGCTGCCACGCCCGCGCGAAGTGACGAACCCCAGCCCCTTCGTCAGAAACTCATAGTCCTCTTCCCACTTCTTCGCCCACCAGGTGATCTGGAAGTGCAGCACGTTCGGCCCGTTCGGGTCGCGCGGCGCGGCCAGGGGGGCTTCCAGGCCCGGACGCGGCCCATAAATCCAGAACTCGGGGCCCGTCGGCGCTTTCACCGTGAAGCCGGGCACGCCCCACGGCATCCCGACGATCTCGCTCGGTTTATAGCGACGGACGGCCTTGTGCCACGGCTCCACGTCGTCCACCACCAGCGACACCTCCCACGGGAGGCCGGGACGCGGGTCGCCCTGATGATGTATGACCTCGATGAGTCCCGCGCCCGCCTGAACGATGCGCGCGTCCTCGCCGCTTGGCGTGTGAAACTCGGCGTGCGTGCGAAAGCCCATCGGCTCGAAAAACGAGCACTCGGCGCCGAAGTCCTTGGTGTAGATCGTGCACATCAGGTGCTTCGCTTCCATGTGCATCCTCGTGGCGGCGATGGTCGCGGCGATGGCCGGAGGCCGCCACTATCGCGCTCCGCGGGCGCGGCGTCAAATCCGCGCACCGGCGCGGCGCCGTGAAGGAGCCGTCCCGCGCGAGCGCCGGCCGACGGTAGCGCGCTAACGCCGAGCCCCGCGCCGTTGCCTCGGCCTCGTCGCATCCTCGGTGAAGATGTCGAGCGGCAGGAAAGCCGACACGATGAAGTTCGGCACGTCGACCACCTGGCTCATCTTGAGGTCCACCGCGACGCTGCAGATCGCGTAGGCCTGCTCGCGGCTTCAACCGCGGTCGGTCAGCAGGTCGGTCATGCCGATGAGCGCGTCCCGCGCGGCGAGCGTCGCGTCCTCCGACTGGTTGACGCCGTCGCGCATGGGGCATCCCGTCGTGGCGATGAAGCGCTTGGGCGCCGCCATCTCCGGCGGATTGAAATAGTCGTCGCGCTCGAACCGAGGGGAGCGCACCGCGTGGCGTCGCGCCTCCCCCTTCCGCACCTTGAAGCGCAGCAGGGCGCTGCCGGCCATCTCGATCGCCGTGCCGCAGCTTTCGCCGTCGCCCTGCGCGAAGTGCGCGTCGCCGATCGAGAAAAGGGCTCCCGGCACGAACACCGGAAACAACACACCCGTACCCCCGGCGTCAGCTGCTTGATGTCCATGTTGCCGCCGAACTCGCGCGCGGGGGGGAGGGGGGGGGGGGCCCGCCCTGC
>VGZX01000034.1 GCA_016872415.1 SAR202 cluster bacterium
CGGGCGGGGGGGGGGCGGGGGCGCCGGCGCGGGGGGGGGGGGGGGGGGGGGGGGGGGGGGGGGGGGGGGTAAACTAGCCTCGCCCGCCTAACGCCGCGGGAGCGCCCATCCGAAAGCGTGCGCGAGCGGCGCGTGGCGGGGCGAGACGAGCAGGACGGCGGACCGCGGCGGACGGCGTCAGGCCGTGGCGTCGTCGCGGCCAAGGCGCTCGCGCAGCGCGATGTCCAGCAGCCCCCGCTTGACCGCCTCTCGCTCGCCGCGATAGACGTCATCGGACAGCCTGCCCGCCGCGTGCTCGGCGTCCAGTGCGGCCAGGCGGGCGAGCAGGCGGTCCCGCGCGACGGGCGATGGGGCGTTCGCCGACACGGCGGCGAACGCGCCGCGACGACGCGCTGTCCATGCCAGCAGCGCGGCCAGGCCCGCCGCCAGCGCCGTGGGGAGCACCACCAGCGCCGTCCAACGGGGGCCGTGGCGGGCAACGGCGTCCCAGGGGCGCGGCTGTGGCAGCGCCGTCACCCGCACGCCGATGGCGCCCTGCCGCTGGACCGGCCCGCCTTCCAGCAGCCGCACGATGCGCCCGTTGCCGATGTGGGCGACGCCGAGGTCCCGCAGATCGACGGAGATGGCGTTGGCCGTGTCCGCAGGCACCACGACGCGCACCGCGTCGGCGCCGAACGGCATGTTGCGTGACAGGTCGAAGGCGCCGTCGCCGCCGTAGCGCACGCGATAGACGAACTGGAACTGATGCGCGTCGGCGCCGCCGGTCGCCACCGTCGGCGGTATCGGCGTCGTCACCGCGAACCCTCGGTCGACCTGGATGATGTCGCCGCCCACCAGGGTCGATTGCACGTCGAGGTTGGTGGCGCCCGCCGGCACGGCGAACCGGAGGAACGACAGCATCGGCGGGCCTCCGGCGGGGTCCGCCACGGGCGGCGCGTTCAGATCGGGCACCAGCGTCCGGTCCGACGTGTTCAGCACCACCGCCCGCTCCATCACCTCCATCACGCGGTCCGCGCGGTCGGCGCCGGTGACGATGATGGTGTAGCTCTCGAAGCGCAGCACGTCGGTCGAGGTGGTCGCCTCGTACACCGTCAGCTCGACGTCGTCCGCGAGGTCGGCCGCGGCGCGGCGCGCGGAGTAGCCGGCGCCCGCGTGGTCGGCGCTGAAAAAATAGGTCTGTCCCTGTTGCACCGACACGCCCTCGAACGTGAAGGAGCCGTCGGGGTCCGGCAGCACGCTGCGCTGCGACACCACGCTCACGCCCTGCACCACGCTCAACGTCACCGGCGTCTTGGTTGGATCGAACGCGGCGCCCGCCGTGCCGTTCCGCAGCGTGCCGTGCACGGTCGCCACCTGCTGCGCCATGGCCGGCGCGGACGATAGGAGCGCCGCCACCACCGCGACGGCGACGAACCCGAGGGCGATGATGCGCGTCATGCCGGCCGCCGCTCCGCCCGCGCCATCCCCGCCTCGACCGCCGCCTCGATCTCCGCGATCGTCTCCTGCACGCGGCGCTGCTCTTGGAGCAGCTGGGCCGCGCGGAGCCGAGCCGCGTTGAGCTGCTCCTGGTACTGCTCTTCGGTGATGTCGCGCATGAAGCGCTCCTGTTGAAGGGCGCGGATCTCCTCGTACACGCGGTCGCGCGCGCGGCGCAGGCGTTGGGCCAGCTCCACGGCCGGGTCGTCGATGGGCCTCGCGGCGCCGCGGCTCGTCAGCAGGGGGTAGGCGACGACCACCAGGCTGAGGATGCCGAGCGCGACGATGAGCAAGGCGACCAGCATCATGCCGCTCCGCCGGGCTGTGGGTCGCCCGGACGCCGCGCCGGCGAGGGCACGTAGGCCATCGCCCGCTCGCGCGCCGGCCACAGCGCGATCACGGTGCCCAGGATGAGCACGGGGCCCGACAGCCACATCCACCACACCAGCGGGTTCACGAGGATGCGGAACACGGCGCTCTGCCCGTCGGACTGCACCTCGCTGAAGAGGACGTACAGGTCCTCCTTCGGCGTCGAGCGGATGGCGGAGCGCGTCGAGATCATTTGGAACGAGGGGTAGAAGCCCTGCCAGGCACCCATCGACGTGAGGAACTGGCCGTCGCGGTAGACATTCACCGTCGCCACGCGCTCGGTGCGGTCCGCGAAGTTCGTGGTGTCGACTCGCACGAACTCGACCTCGTAGTCGCCCAGGGCGGCGCGCTCGCCGGTCCGCAGCACGACGTCCTTTTCGAGGTCGAAGAACGACGATCCGACGATGCCGAACGCCAGCAGCACGATGGCGAGGTGCACGACGTAGCCGCCGTAGCGCGGGCGGTTGGCCGCCATGAGCTGCGTGAACGCGATGGGCAGCGCCACCCGCGCCTGCCGCGAGCGCGCGACGGTGCCGCGCGCCCACTCTTGCAGGACCGACGCGGCGACGAAGGCCGAGACGCCGAACCCCACCAGGGCGGGCACGCCGCGCATGCCGGCGATGAGCAGCACCGCCAGCACCGCGCCGGCGGCGGCCCCCGGCACGACGACCACCTTCCGCACCGCCGCCCAGCTGGCCGTGCGCCAGGGCAGCAGCGGGCCGATGCCCATGAGCGCCAGCAGCGCCAGCAGCAGCGGGCCGTTCACCGCGTCGTAGTAGGGGCGGGCGATGCTGAGCTCGCGGCCCACGAACAGCTGCGCGATGAGCGGGAACACGACGCCGAACATGGTGATGAACGCGATGGCCAGCAGCAGGAGGTTGTTGACGAGGAACGAGGCCTCGCGCGACAGCATCGATTCGAGGGGCCGCGCGCTTTTCAGCAGGCCCATCCGCCAGAAGAAGGCGCCGAACGACAACACGAGCGTGACGCCGAGGAAGGCGAGAAACACCCAGCCAAGCGTGGACGCGCCGAACGAGTGCACCGACGGCACGGGGCCGCCGCGGTTGATGAAGACGCCGAAGTTGCCGAGCGCGAACGAGATGTTGATGAGGGCGATGTTCCACATGCGGAACATGCCGCGCCGCTTTTGCACCATGATGCTGTGGATGAACGCGGTGAGGCCGAGCCACGGCATTAGCGCGGCATTCTCCACCGGGTCCCACGCCCAGTAGCCGCCCCAGCCGAGGATGGTGTAGGCCCACCACGCGCCCAGCAGCAGCCCGGTGCCCAGCATGGCCCACGCCACGAGGCCCCACACGCGGCCGGCATCCACCCAGTCGTCGTCGATGCGGCCCGACAGCAGCGCGCCCATCGCCAGCGCGAACGGCACGCTGACGGAGATGAGCCCCGTCATGATGAGCGGCGGGTGGATGAACATGCCGGGGTGCTTGAGCAATGGGTTGATGCCTTGGCCGTCCACCGCGGCCACGGCCAGCTGCTCGAATGGGTTGGCGAGCGTGAGGAGCACGATGAGGAAGAAGGTGAGCAGCGCCATGAGCACGGCGTTGGCGTAGGTGCGCTGCGAGCCGATGCGCCGGGTGACCATTGCCATGCTGATGCCGGCGAACGCCGCCAGCGCGAACGCCACGAACAGCAGCGACCCCTCGTTGCCGGCGTAGAAGGCGACCCAGGTGTAGATGCGCGGCATCGCGCGGTTGCTGTGCTCGGCGACGTAGCGGATCGAGAAATCGTGGTCGATGAACGCGATGACGAGCGCGAGCACCGCCAGGCCCATGGCGGGCACGGTCATGTAGGCCGCGCGCTGCGCGCTGACCGCGAGCGCGCCGTCGCGCCGCCGCACGGCGAGCACGCCGCCCACCGTGCCGTAGACGGCCAGCACCGTCGCTATCAGCAGCGCGCCGGTGCCCAGGTACGCCATGTCAGCCTCCCTCGCGCCCCACACTCATTTTCGCACGGGTGGCGCGCCGTCGCGCGGCTCGTCGCCGTCCCGCGCCAGCTCGTCGTCCACCATATCCAGATACGGCCGCAGCGCCTCCGGCGATTCCGCCGCCGGCGGCGGGGTGGCCGCCGCGCGCCCGCGCCGAAGGTTGCGGAGCACGACCAGCGCGGTGACGAGTCCGGCGACGACGACGACGGGCGGCACCAGCCATGCCGCCAGGCCGAAGCCCGAGCGCGGCGGCTGGGCCAGCACCGACTCGCCATAGACCGAGACGAAGTAGTCGACGATCTGCCGGTCGCTTTGTCCGGCCGCCAGCCGCTCGCGGATGATCGCCTTCATCTGCTTCGCGATGGTGGCCTGCGACTGGTCGAGCGTCTCGCCGGGGCACACGGGGCAGATGAGCTGCTTCGCCAAGGCGTTCGCCCGCGCCTCTTGGTCGGGTGTCAGGGTCGGGGCCTGCGCCTGCGCGGGCGCGGCCGCCAACAACCCCAGGAGCAGCACCGAGACGATGCCGAGGATGCGAAGCGACGAACGGACACGCGCGGCGTGCATGCCGGCTACCTACAATCTAGTTGCGTGGCAAACCGCCCGGAGCGCGGGTTTGGCTCAACAATGCGGCGCGCTGATCGTTGGGCATCTCCAGCAGCTGCACGATGGCCCACCGCTCCTCATCGCTCAGCAGGTTGCCGAACGGGGGCATGAAGCCGAAGCCGTTGGTGATGGACCAATACTCCTCGCCGGGCGATAGCGCCTCCATGCGTTGGCTGTCGAGGGCCGGCGGCGGGGGGGCGCCGTAGGCTTGGAACCGGGTGCCGACCGTGCCATCGCCGCCGCCGGTGGCGCCGTGGCATTGCTGGCAGTTGATTTGATACAGCAGCGCGCCCGCCCGCGTGCGGTCGTCCGTCAGCGGGTTCGCGAGCGAGGCAGCCTCGGCCTTCGACGCGGGCAGCACCGTGTCGCCGGCACCGCTCACGGGCACCGAGCCCTCGGGCGGCAGGAAGCGCGGCGGCTCCTGCGCCTTCATGCTCTGCTGGTAGTGCATCTCCGGAAAGATGTCGATGGGGTAGGTGCCGGGGCCGCGCCAGGGGTCGCCCTGCTCGCTGCACGCGGCGGCCAGCATGACCACGCCCAGGCCCAACGCCAGGAAAATGAAGCGGTTTTTGATGCGGTGTGCAGCGTGCAAGGTACGTCCCATCATGAACTACGTTTTAGGCTTCGGTCTTGATGTCCACCGCGCCGCTTGCGCGCAGCGACTGCTCCGCCGCGCGGCCGCGCTCCGCCGGGCACGACACCACGATGCCGATGAAGCCGTCGGTGATGCGCTCGTCGTACACGCCCAGGGTGCGGCGCGGAATGCGCGACTCGAATAGAATGCCCACCACGGTCGCGATGATGGCGCCCAGCATCGTGAACTCATACGCGATGATCGTCATTGGCGGGATCGAGAGGATCGGCTTGCCGCCGGTGATGAGTGGGTAGGAGATCTGCGTGCCGATGGTGACCAGCATCGCCAGGCTGAAGCCGATGACCGCGCCCGCGAACGGGAACACATACAGCCGGTGTTGCGGCTCGTGCTCGCCGAACGTGCCCTCGGGGAACGGGCTGCCGGTGTAGATGTCGAGGTCCTCGGCGGGGAACCCGTTGTGCTTCAGACGGTTCATCGCCTCGGCGGCCTTGTCTGGGTCTGGGTAGAGCCCGAGTATGCGTTGGTTCGCCATGTTCTTTTCCTCAACCTTCCCGCGGGTCGGTCGTTTACTCCTTGATCATTGCCGGCACTTCGACATTGCCGACCTTGACGGTTTCCACCAGACGCTGTCCTTCCTTCTCCTCCCACAGCGGGATGAGCGGGAAGAACTTACCGAACATCAGCAGCAGGAACGCGACCAGCGCGAACGTGCCGCCGACGATGATGAGCTCCACGATGCTTGGCCGGTAGGTGCCGAACTGGAACGTGAAGGCGTCCTTGTTCATCAGCGGCGGCACGATGATGATGAGACGCTCCAAGAACATGCCGATGTTCACCAAAATGCTGATCCAGAACATCCACACGAAGCTGCGGCGCACCTTGCGGAACAGCCACAGCGAGGTGGGAATGACGAACGAGAAGACGTAGAACAGCAGGAACAGCCACGACCACGGCGGCGTCAACAGGCGCAGCTGCCAATAGGTCGTCTCCACGCTCTCGGCCGTCCACAGGGCGAACACGATGTCGAGCCAGAACAGGAAGTGCCAGCCGATCGCCACGACGATGAGCAGCCGGCCCAGCGCGTCGATATGCTCTTCCCAGATGTAGTTTTGCAGCTTGAACAGGAAGCGCATCAAGATCATCAGCGTCAGCACCGCCGACACGCCCGAGAGCACCGCGCCGATGACGAAGTAGGGCGCGAACACGCTCACGTGCCAGCCGGGCACCAGGCTCACGCCGAAGTCCCACGACACGATGGAGTGCACGGACACGAACACGGGCAGGATGAGCGCGGAGAGCAGGATGCCCGCGATGCCTTGCAGCTTCCATTGCTGCGGGGTGCCGCGCCAGTTCATCGCCAGCGCGCCGTAGATCGCCTTGCGCCAGCCCGTCGCGCGGTCACGGATGACGGCGAAGTCGGGGATGAGGGCCGTGAACACGAACAACGACGAGCTGGTGAGGTAGGTGATGATGGCGGTGGGATCCCACACCAGCGGCGAGCGGACGTCGGGCCAGATGCCCCGCGCGAAGTCGTAGGGAAACACCCAGTAGAAAATGCGCCACGGCCGGCCCGCGTGCATGACGGGCATCAGCAGCGCCGTCATCAGCGAGAACACCGTCATCGTCTCGGCGGCGCGCACCATGGGCCGGCGCCACTCCGCCTGCGACAGGCGCAGGATGGCCGAGATCATCACGCCGGCGTGCGAGATGCCGACCCAGAAGATGAAGTTGGTGATGAGGAAGCCCCAGAACACCGGGCGGTTGAGGCCAGTGAGCCCCAACCCTTGGTTCATCAGCAGGCCGAAGGTCGACATGAACACCGCGACCAAGAGGCCCAGGATGCTTACGATCACCACCCACCAGACGGGCGTGCGGAACACCACGTCCAGCAGCTCTCGGTTGATCTGCGCGTCGGAGACGGTCCTGCGGTAATACATGTGTCTCTGCCTTGACCTAGTGCGACTTCGCGATGACGCGGACCCAGCGGTTGTGGAACTTGCGTACCTTCACCAAGCGCAGGCCCTCGCCCACCTCCCAAATCGAGACCACGGGCACGAGCTTCGCGACGAGCGTGAACAGGAGGATGGCGCCGGAGATGAAGCCCACCACGATGGCGATGTCGAGGATGTTCGGCCACTGGAACACCGGCACCTCCGCCAGCACGTGACCGAAGTGGTTGTTCAGCGACATCGGCGCGACGTACACGCGAACCTGGTCGATCAGCGCGCCCAGCAGCACCGCCGCGGCCACGACCGTCGGCCCCACGATGCTCTTGCGGATCGGGTTCCAGATGAACATGCCCAGCGGGAACAGGAAGTTCAGGAGCATGCTGCTGAAGAACGGCACGGCCCACGGCCCCAGGAACAACATCTGGATGAGGTTGATCTCCGACGGCTGGCGGCCGTACCAGAAGGTGATGAAGCTGGCGAACCACATGTAGAACCAAAGCAGGCTGAACGCCAGCAGCGGCTTGGCGATGGACCAGAACTGGTCGATGCCGAAGTATTTCTCGTAACCGCCCCACGTCCGCAGCACGAACATGGTGACGACGACCACCGCCGTGCCCGCTTGCAGGCCCTTCATCACCTGGTAGGCCGGGAACATCGAATCCTTCCAGCTGGGCACCATGCCCAACGACCACTCGGCGGAGAGGATCGTCTGGACCGCCATGTACATCATGATGTATAGCGCGCCCAGTAGCAGGCCGCCCCGGTACAGCACGCGCCAGAACCGGACGGTGCCGATGACGCCCATCGACAAGAACGAGGCGACGTTGCGCCGCACTTTGCCCTGGGGTAGGTGGTCGCGCGCGTTCGCCAGGTCCGGCAGGGCGTGCATCCACAGCAACGCCACGGTGCAGAGCGCCAACGCGGCCATCGCGATCATGGTCCACATGTGCGGGAACCAGTCAGGGCTTGGGAAGTCGAACCAAATGTCGGCGCGGCCCACCGGGTCTGGCAGCGCGGCTAGCGCGGGAATCACCATCAACAGTACCAGCAGCGCGGTCACGCCGTGAATCTCGGCCAGGCGCGCCAGCGGCCGCCGCCAATGTGCCTTTGTGAAGCGCAGGCCGGCCGAGACGATGGGCGCCGACACGAACGCGGTAGTGAGGAAGCCCATGGTCGCGACGAAATAACCCCAGTCGCTCGTGTCGTCGAAGCCGCCGACGGCGCGGATGACGAATGCCACGAGGCCGATCGCGAACAGCAGCGCCAGCACGCCCATCACAGCCATGTAGCGCCAGCTGACGGCTGTGAACCTGCCGATGACGTCGCGCGACACCTCCTCGTGCGTCATGATGGGCGGCATGTCCTCCAGCCCATGCAGGTGCTCGCCGGCGTGCGCGGCCTCGTGCCCCTTAGAGTGCATCTGCCTCCACCTTCTTCAGGTACGTGATCGACGGAAGCGTTCCCAGCACCTCGCGCACCATGTAGTGACGCTCGTTCTTCGACAGCTTCGCGACCTTGCTGTTCTCGTCGAGGATGTCGCCGAACACCAACGCGTCCGACGGGCACGCCTGCACGCACGCCGGGGCGAAGGCGCCGTCGGCCACGTCTTGCCGGCCGCGGGTGGCGCGGCGGATGCGCTGGACGCAGAACGTGCACTTCTCCATGATGCCGCGCGAGCGGATGGTCACGTCGGGGTTCAGGTAGTTGCGGAAGTCCTCCGGCCACACCGGCTCCCAGTAGTTGAAGTTGCGGGCGTGGTAGGGGCAGGCGTTCGCGCAGTAACGGGTGCCCACGCACCGGTTGTAGACCTGCACATTCAGGCCCTCGTTGTTGTGATAGGTGGCGTAAACGGGACACACCGGCTCGCACGGCGCGTTGTCGCAATGCTGGCACAGCATGGGAATGTAGCGCGCCTTCACGTTCGGGAACTCGCCCTCCCAGTACCGCTCGATGCGGATCCACTGGTTCACGCGCTGCTGCGTGAAGCGGTCCTCCGTGTTGATCGGAATGTTGTTCTCGGCCTCGCAAGCGATCACGCACGCCCGGCACGAGGTGCACCGGTCGATGTCGACCACCATGTTCCAGTGGTGACGCGGCGGCCGTTGCGTCGTCGGAGTGGGGTTCTCTTGGAACTGCAATGTCGTCATCTGCTACCTCGCCCGCCTAGTGTGTGCCGTTGCCGTTCGACTGGCCTTGCCGCGTGATTTCGATGATCGGAGAGTCCGCGAACTGGACGGAGTCCCAATGGCCTTCCAACTTGGAAAGCGCCTGCCGCGAGCGGGTCTTGGTCACGCGCACACGCGTCGCGCCCCAGGCTAGCGCGCCGGTCTCCCGCTCCTCGGCCGGCTCGAGGATATCGAACACGTTGGAGCCCCGGTTGGCCGCGTAGCTCGTGTAGTGGGCGTGTCCCTGCCCGAACGGCACGGCGACCACGTCGGGCGGCGCCGCGCGGTTCACGTAGACGATCGCCCGGATGACGTGGCCGGTGGACGACTCGATGAGCACGACGTCTTCCTGACGCACGCCCAGCCGCTCGGCGGTGTGCGGGTTGAGCTCCACCCAGGTCTGCCAGGTGATCGTCGACACCGCGTCCGGCAGCGACTGGAGCCAGGGAAGGTGCGCGCCCTCGCCGGCGCCGAGGCCGGGCGTCTCGAACGGCACCAGCGCGAAGGGGAACTGGTTGGCATCGGACACCTGTTCCGGGTCGGCGCGCTCGGGCAGCGGGCGCGGCGCGGGCGCGCCGGTCAGCCGCTGGCCCATGTCCCACCAGCCGCCGCGCTCCAGCGCGCGCTTCCAGAACTCCTCCAGCGTGGGCGCGACCACGGAACCGCGGTTGCCCTGCTGCAGTTGCCGCGCCAAATCCCGCACCGCGTCACGCATGGTTTCCCACGGCAGCGCGGCGATGTTCAGGTCCCTCGCGACGCGCAGCAGCACGTCGCCGGTCGAGATGTTGCCGGTGTACGGGCGGATGACGGGCTGCTGGAAGCCGACCACGGCATAGCCCGGCGCCGGCTCCGGCACCACGGCGCCCCACTCCTCCAGCGGCGTCGTGCTCGGCAGGATCAGGTCGGCCAGGGCCGTGGTCTCGTCGAGGAAGCTGCCGAAGCTGACCACCGTGGGGACGCGCCGCAACGCCTGGGCCGCGTTAAGCGCCGCCGGCAGGCCGTAGACGAAGTTGGCGTCGCGCACGACCACTAGGTCGATCTCGCGGTCGTTCATCCGCTCGACGAGCTGCTTCCACGTCCGCAGGGGCGACGCCGTGACGCGCGAGGCGGCGAACACCGGGTTCAAGATCACGCCGCCTTCGCGGTTCACGTTGCCGACCAGCTGGTTCAGGGCGTAGATGGCCGTGAGGTTGAACACGCCGTTGGTGTGCGCCCCGGCGATGCCGCCGCCGATGGCGAGCGCGGGCCCGCGCGCGGGCTCGGCGAATGCGTGCGCGATCTTCGTGATCATCTCGGCCGACACGCCGGTCGCCGCTGCCACGGCGCCGGGGGCATACGCGCTCAACGCGTCGGCGCCGCGCCCGCCGGTCAAGGCATTCGCGGCCCCCGCTTCCGCGCGGCGCTCGCTAATCAGCACATAGGCGATCGACAGGGCCAGCAGGCCCTCGGTGCCGGGGTTGTTGTAGACCCATTGGTCGGCGTTCGATGCCGTGAGCGACATGCGCGGCTCGATGTGCACGAGGTAGCCGCGGCGGTCGGTGCCCTGGCGGAACTCGCCATAGCCGCGGGCGTGGTGCACCGGGTTGAGCCAGGTGCCCAGGAAGTCGGCGCCGAAGTTCAGGATGAACCGGGCATGGGCGATGTCGAAGGTGGGCAGCACGTCGGCGTCGAACACGTTCTTCACCGCTGCGCGCAGGGGGGCCTGGCTCAACGGCTCGAAGCCGTGGAGCTCGCCGCGCCCCGCCGCGAAGCCCTGCAGCACCGCCGCCATCTGCCCCGCCGTGGGCGAGGTGATGAACAGCGTGCGGGCCGGGTCGGCGCCGCGCATCAGATCGGTGAAGCGGGTGACCGCCGAGTCCCACGACTCGCGGCGCCACGGGCCGCCCTTGCCCACGCGCACCAGCGGCTCGCGAATGCGGTCCGGGTGGTAGGCCGATTGGAGCAACGCCTCGGCCCGGGCGCTGTGCTTCCCGGTGTTCAGCGGAAAGTCGGGATTGCCTTCCACCTTCTTCGCCCGGCCTTCCATCACGCGCACCAGCAGCCCCTCGGTGGCATAGCCCAGGCTCTCGGTGGTCGTGGCGTAGTAGTTGTCACGCCCGGTCACCAAGTCCTCTGGAATGTCCAGCGGGCTCTGCACCAAGATGGCCGCGTCGGGGGCGGCGCAGCCGTTGAAGACGACCGCGCCGATGCCGGTGGCACCCGCCCACTTGAGGAACTGCCGTCGAGTCAGTGCCATGCGATCAGACCTTCCTTAGTAATGACACGTCGTGCAGTCGGTCGGCGCGTTGTTCTGGCGGTGGCAGTCTACGCACATCCGCATCTTCAGGCTGGTGGCCTGCTCCACCACCTGCATCTTGCTCACGTCGCCGTGGCATTGCGAGCACGACACGCCGGCCTGGATGTGCGGCGAGTGGACGAACTGGACATGGTCGGGCATCCGGTAGACGCGCTGCCAGTTGATGGGCGATGGCGGCGCTATCTGCTGGCCGTTCGCGTCGGTCGCCCCATAGTAGGCGTCGCGCAGCTTCTGCACCTCGGCCCGCGCCTCATCGGCGGTGATGCCCTCCGCCGAGAGCTGCGAGCCGTCGATGCGGCCGAAGTCGTGGCAGAACATGCATTGGCTGACGGGGGGAATGCCCGCCGCCTCGTCGGTGGCGACCGTCCGGTGGCAGAACTGGCAGTCGATGGCGTCTTGCCCCACGTGGACGCTGTGCATAAAGGCGATGGGTTGCGTCGGCCCTTGGCTGAAGCCCAGGATGGGCGGCGGCTGCGACCACCATGCGCTGATGACGAAGTAGGCGACGGCGAGCGCGACGATGGCGACCGCGAGGCCCACCACGGGGATCATCACCTTGGTTAGCGAGTTGTTCATGACCTGCCAGCCATTCCTTCGGACCGATTCTCACCGGCGCCACGCGCCGGCCCAGCAACAAACAACGGCCCGCTTACTGCTGGCCGTTGTAGAAGATGTCCGAGATGACATCGAGCCGGGTGACGCCGACCGCGACGCTCACCACCACCATGACCGCGAACACCGCCGTGAGCGCGTAGAACGCCGGGCGCAGCCGCGCGGCGAGGGCTTGGGAGATGTGCCGCTGCGCCGCCAGCGACACCAAGATCGCGTGCGCGGTGACGAACGAGAGCGCCATGCCGATGACCGACACGGCCATGAACCAAAGCGTGACGAGCAGCTGGGAGATCTGAGCCCAATTCGCTGAGGTGGTGTAATCGGGGAAGGAAACCATCTGCCTTTTCCACCCGCCTTTGCCGTCGACGAAGTTTGGGTTTCGCGGTCCGTCAGCGTCCCAACCGGCGAGCACTCTCGCGGGGCGGCAAACTGGTCACGGCCACCCAAGGGCGGTACGTTAGACGAGTGGCAAACCAGTGTCAACACCCTTTTGTGACGGATTTCCCATACGGCCCCCGACCGACGATGGACGGGGAAACTCCGGTGCAAGGGCAGGGGGGTCGGTATTCGTGGGACGGCCTTCGCGGATGCACGAACTCCGCAACGCGCGGCACTTTGCACTTTTCTTCACATACGCTAGACTGCCCCTCGCGGCGCCCATCAGACCGCGTCGCAACTCCACCGGGGGGCCGTCGAGATGGCACAGCGCGGAGCAGCCGTTCGCAACAACGACCGTCGCGGGTTCTTGAAGCGCGTGGCGCTGGTGGGCGCGGCCGCCGCGGCCCTCGGCACCCTGGCCCGCCGCCCCTTCGGCGGCACCAGCCGCTCCGGACCGCGCAACGTGCCGGCCGACTTGCCCGGCCCCGGCTCGATCTTCCAGCCCCGCAACGATCCGCGCATCTTCAAGTAGTCACGCCGCGTCAAGCGCGCCGGGCCGCTGGCATCGTACGCTGGCGAGGCCATGTTTATTCAACTCGGCACCTGCTCGTGGACCGACAAGCCGCTGATCGACAGCGGACGTTTCTATCCGGCCGCGGCGCGCACGCCCGAGGCGCGCCTCCGCTTCTACGCGTCGGTCTTCCCCACCGTCGGGGTTGATTCCAGTTACTACGCACTGCCCTCCCACGCCAACGCGGCCCGCTGGATCGAGCGCACGCCCGCGTCGTTCACCTTCCACGTCAAGGCGTTCCGCTCTTCACGGGTCACTGGGCCGACGTCCGCGCGGTGCCGGCGGACCTCCGCGCCGCGGCGGAGGCGCATGCCAACCGCAATGGGCGCGTCTACCTGAAGCACCTGCCCGCCTTCGCGCGGGAGGTCTTGTGGCGGCGCTTCGAGGATGCGTTGCTGCCGCTCGACAGCGCGGGGAAGCTCGGCGTCGTCTTCTTCCAGTTCGCGCCGTGGGTCGCGCCGCGCGACGAGGCGGTAGAGCAGATCGAGTCGATCCGCCGGCGGCTGCCGCAATACACCATCGCCGTGGAGTTCCGCAATCGGGGCTGGTTCGCGGACCGCCAAGCGGAGGCCACCCTTGGCCTGCTGCGCCGGCAACGCCTGGTGCACGTCGCGATGGAGGAGCCGCAGGGCTTCGCCTCCCGCGTGCTAACCGTGGTCGACGTCACCGGGCCGGTTGCCTACGTCCGCTTCCACGGCCGCAACCGGGCGATGTGGAACGCGCGGACCGAAACCACTGGCGGCCGCTTTGACTATTGGTATGAGCGGGCGGACCTGGATGAGTGGGTGCCACGCATCCAATGGCGCGATAGCCAGTCGCCGGAGACCTGCGTCTTGTTCAACTTGTCCAACACGAACAACGACGACCAAGGTCCGCGCAACGCCAGAGTGCTGGCAGTGGCGCTGGCTGATGCCGGCTCGGGCGAGCGGATCGCGCGGCGCGACGCGGTGTTGGCGCTCGCGCAGCAGCCGCCCCTGGTGTGGCCTTTGCCGTACCCGGTTTACGATTTGTGAACATCGCACCGCGATGCTCGTCGCCCGCGTCCGCCCTAATCGTGGCAGGTAGACGCTAATGCCGTCACGATTCCACCGTGTATGCACGGATTAATACACATACCGTTGACATGGTGATGGAAAGTGACGTACGGTTCCTGCCGCGCGATTCCTCATCTGTCCATTAGACAGAATGGAGGCCCCCTACGGACGAACTCGACCGCAAGATCGTCAAGATGCTGCAAGTGGACGGTCGCGCCTCGCACGCGCAAATGGCCCGCGAGGTGGGCGTGAGCGAGGGCACAGTGCGGCGGCGCCTGGCGAAGCTGCTGCAAGACAAGATCATTCACGTCGTCGCCATCGCCGAGCCCGAGCAGCTCGGCTTCCACACGTCCGCCTTCATCGGGCTCCAGGTGGATCCGTCGCGCGTTGAGGCGGTCGCCAAGCACTTGGCGAGCCTGTCGGAAACCGAGCACGTGGCGGTCACGACGGGCGCCTACGACATCTTCATCTGGGTCAACCTCGCCAGCTCCGAGGCACTCGCTGGGTTCCTGCACCACAAGGTCGGCACCGTCGAAGGCGTGCGCCACACCGAGACGTTCGTGAGCCTGGAAACAAAGAAGCGCGCCGCCGGCCCCGGCATTCGCTGAACCTCCGCGAGACCTCCCCGGGCCGGACGAGGCAAGCCGCCAAGGGCGCCGCCTCGTCCGGCCCTGCATCGAACGGCGGGGCACTGGAACGTTGCCCATAACTACACGCGGTTTCCTTGGCATTCATTCGCCACCGTCCGTATAACTATGGTGTCTTAGTCTGCTCGGACAGATTGACTTCGCTTAACCGCCGTTAGTACCCCAGGACGACCGCTCCAATTTGCAGGCCCAAAGGTGTATTCATGTCCAACGTGCGGCCCGCGTATAAACACGTCCCCGTGTTGCTCATCGCCGCAGCCGTCGTCGCCGCAGCGCTTCTCATCTGGCCGTCGGGCGCGCGCCACCACCGTCAGCCTCGTGCCGGTCACCACGTCGGCGCCGGCCGGCTCGCCGATCAAAGCCAATCCCATCGGCACCCTCCCTCCGAATGAGCTAGTGACCGCCGGCGGTACCTCCTCCTCCGTCGGGTTAAAGCTTCCTGAACTTCCAGGTCAACCTCACGGCGTCCGACCCCACGCCCGCCAACCCGCTGGTGCTCAGCTTCCGCGTGCTGGCTTTGTTGATGCCCGGCAACACGACCCCCCTGATCGTCTTCAGGAACGGTGCTTGAGTCGCTCCGTGCGAGAGCACGACCGGCATCACGAGCCCCGACCCGTGCCTCTCGGCCCCGACCACGAGCGGCGGCGAGATCGTGTTCACGGTCCGCACCTCCCGCGCCAGCATATGGACGCTGGCCGCTGCGGCCGCCGTGGCCCAGGTCCTGACGTTCATGCCCACGCGGCTGGTGGTCACCCCGACGCCGATCGCTCCCGCCGCGACCGCGATGCCAACGGCGCTCGCCCGGACCGCCACGCCCACGCCCATGCTGCCCCGCCGACGCCGGTGGTGGAAGAGGCCGGTGGCAGCAACACCGCACTGATCGTCGGCGTGGTCATCGCGTTGGTCGTCATCGGTGAAGGTGCCGCCGCGTTCCTGCTTATGCGCAGGATGCGCAGGAAGCCATAGGCGCTACCCGTCTCGATGCTTGAGTTGATCACGGGCCGCACTACTGTGCGACCCGCGGCGGGTCCGATGGTTGACGAAAAGGCCCTGCTCCGGTAGCATCAGGCGCGGGCCGAGGTAGCTCAGCTGGTAGAGCACAGCACTGAAAATGCTGGTGTCCCCAGTTCAAGTCTGGGCCTCGGCACCAGCCTTAACAGCGACCCGGCTTCGAGCGGAAGTGGCTCAGTGGTAGAGCATCTCCTTGCCAAGGAGAAGGTCGCGGGTTCAAATCCCGTCTTCCGCTCCATTTGTGATCGTTCTAAGGTCAGCACTCCTTGGCTGGTCTCTTTCGTTGATGGGTGTGCCGAAGTGGCGGAACGGTAGACGCGACGGTCTCAAAAACCGTTGAGGGCAACCTCATGTGGGTTCGATTCCCTCCTTCGGCACCAAATCCCTCTCTCATCACCACGACGGCGATACCCCCCGCGACTCCGTAGGTGGGCCGACGGTTGAGCGCCCTCTCGATGCGCCAATGCCGGCCCCATCCGTGTCGCCAGGCGCCAGGCCTTGCCCTGCCCCTCGACATGGGCGTGCGTCGATAAATGGCGGTCGCCCGGCACGCCACCTCCAGGCGCGGGCATGGTTCGTTCGTCGCGCGATTGGAAGGAGCGCCTCCGGCAACCGGAAGCGCCCCTTTCTCGTGGCGTCAGTCGATGGCGGCGCCCCGTGGCCGCTTACTCGCGCGAGTTGGCCGCCCCATATTCGCGGATGCCCTCCAGCCTGTAGGACACGTCGGCCTCCTCGTAGGCCGTGCGGGCGCCGGGATGGAACGACGACTGCGAGTTCCAAGTGTGGCCGAGGCGCTTCTTCCAGACCTCGGCAACGAACGGGAAGTATTGGTAGGCCAGGTCGCGGTTGTCGAGGATCGCCTTCATGATGGCGTGGACGACAGGCTCCTCGGTCTCGGGGCTGGTCTGGAAGTTGACGGTGATGGAGCTGGCGCAATAGCCATCCTCCTGCACGATGCCGTAGTTGACGTTGGCGGCGCGGCTGAGGTCACCCTTGTAGAACTTGACGGGCGGGAACTGTCCGGCGTTGACCCATTCGGGGTTGTCGGCGTGGGCCTTCTCGATGACCTCCAACGACGTGCTGGTGAAGTGCATGGAGCCGGTGAGCTGCGCCAGCTGGTTGAAGGCGGCGGTGGCGGAGGCGAGGAGGTGGCTGGCGAAGGTGATGCAGGATCCGACAATGCCGGCGTCGCGGTCGGCCAGGGCTTCGGCGTTCAGCTTCGCGCCGCCGATGACCAGGGAGAACATGCCTTCGAGGTCGACAGCCTTGGTGAGAATCTGCGCGACGGGCTGCACCGTGTTCGACGACGTGCCCATGTGGGCACGCTTACCCTTGAAGTCGTTCATGGACTTGATGTTGGGGTCGAGGGTGTACCAGTTCACGCAGGTGGTGGGGAAGGCGATCCAGAGGTTCTGGGGGCGCCGCGAGATGGCCTTGCCGCCGGTGAAATTCTGGCCGACCTCCCAAGGCGGCACGTGGCCCTCGTTCAAGCGGAAGATGGTGCAGGTGTAGCGGTTGGGGTTGCGGTTGATGTAGTCGACGGCGTCGCCCTTGGTAGTGTCCTGCACCATGAAGGTGATCTTGTCGCCGAGGCCGCGGCGGACCATTTCCTTCTAGCCCTACATCATGGGGCGTAGGTGAGGACCTGGGCAAGGACGTGGAACGCGGCCTTGAAGTTGGGGTCGAGCGTAGCGATGGAGCCACTCGTCGGCGTGGCGGCTGGGTCGCTGCCGCATGCCGCAAACACCGCGATCATCGATACGATCAGAGCGATCATGACCGGGAACCGTAACCTGCGGATCATCCGTCCTTCCTCTGGCCGTTGGGCCATCTTCAGAATCGGCCAGCCGTCGTGCGCGGCTCGGCGTCGCGCATAGTTGGGCGGGACGATACCATCAAAGGATGATTTCGTCGCAACGCATGATTCAATGAAAACAGTGCGCAAACAGCCACCTACCGTGACGCCGCCCGAGGCCAAAACGAAGCGCCCCATCCGTGTGGGTCCACCACGTGAATGGGGCGCTCGGTATGCATGGTCCGTGGGAGTCGGGGGCTCGCGCGGGCTAGGGGGCACCCGCCGTCGTTACCCCTACTTCTTGTTTGCGGCCTCCCATTGGGCGATGAAGTTTGCGCGGTTGAACTTCGACTCCCACTCGCGGATGCCCTCGATGCCGTAGGTCACGCCGGCCTCCTGGTAGGCGCGCCGGGCACCGGGATGGAACGACGACTGCGGGTTCCAGGTATGGCCGAGCCGCTCCTTCCAGACCTGAGAGATGAAGGCGAAGTACTGGTCGGCCAGGTCGCGGTTGTCGATCATCGCCTTCACGATCGCGTACACCACCGCCTCCTCAGTCTCGGGGCTGGTCTGGAAGTTGACGGTGATGGAGCCGACGCAGTAGCCGTCTTCCTGCACGATGTTGTAGTTCACTTTAGCGGCGCGGCTCAGGTCGCCCCGGTAGATCTTGACGGGCGGCAACAGGCCGTTCTTGACCCAGTCGGGGTTCTCTTTGCGTGCTTTCTCGATCACCTCGATCGGCATGCTGACGAAGTGGAACGAGCCGGTGAGCTGGGCGAGCTGGTTGTAAGCCGCGGTGGCGGACCCTAGCGGGTGGCCAGCGAAGATGATGCCGGAGCCGACGACGTCGACGTCACGGTCCGCCAGGGCGTCTTGGCTGAGCTTGGCGCCACCGATGACGGGAGTGAACTGACCCTCCATACCGGCGGCGCGCACGAGGCGCTCGGCCACCGGCAGCACGGTGTTCGACGGCGTGCCCATGTGGACGCGCTTGCCCTTCATCTCATACATGGTCTTGATCTTGGGGTCGAGCGTGTACCAGTTCATGCAGGCGGCGGGGAAGCTCATCCAGAGGTTCTGGGGGCGCGGCGAGATGGTCTTGCCACCGGTGAAGTTGAGGCCCACCTCCCACAACGGCACGTGGTCCTCGTTCAAGCGGAAGATCGTGCGGGTGTAGCGGCTGGGGTTGCGGTTTATGTAATCGACCGCGTCGCCCTCGGTGGCGTCCTGCACGGTGAAGGTGATCTTGTCGCCGTGGCTCTTCCGCACCATCTCCTTCCAACCCTCGAAGAATGGCGCATAGCTGGAGACTGTCCCGAGGAACCGGAATTCGGTCTTGAAGTTGGGGGCGAGCGTCGCCGGTGCGCCCGATGTAGGCGTGGCGACCGGTGTGGTTCCGGGCACAGGCGTCTTGCCGCTGGCGGTCGTGGGCGTGGGGGTCGCGGTCGCCGCGGGACGGGTGGGCGTGGCGGTTGGGTCGCTGCCACCGCAGGCGGCGAGCAACAGGCCCATGACGGACACGAGCAGGGCAAGCAAGACAGGGGTGCGTAGGCTCCTCTTCATTTCTCCTCCTGAGATTCTCCGGCATTCTGGCCTAGAACTGGTCGTCGCAACGCTCGCGTCTACGAATCCCGCGTCGGCGGCGGAGACGGTGCCTCCCCAATCGTCGATCGTCGCGGTAATCTAACGGGCGGGACATTAGCACCGGAGTTGCCATTCGTCAACAATGCGAGGCGAGACAATAGAGGCGGGCGCGTGAATTCGACTGGCTGGGCGCCGGCGGCGTCGTTGAGGGGCGAAGCATCCATGAGACGGAGGAAGCGTCCCCCGATGTCGCGCCAGGAGACGCTTCCCGTTAGCCGTCAACCGACCTTCATGCGAACCGAGTTAGCGTTTGCTTGCCTCCCATTGGCGGATGAAGCCCTCTCGGTCGAACTTCGATTCCCACTCGCGGATGCCCTCGATGCCGTAGGTGATGCCCCCCCCCCGTTAGGCGCGGCGCGCGCCGGGGTGGAAGGTGGACTGTGGGTTCTAGATGTGCGCCATGCGCTCCTTCCAAACCTAGGAGATGAAGGCGAAATATTGGTCCGTGAGGTCGCGGTTG
>VGZX01000035.1 GCA_016872415.1 SAR202 cluster bacterium
GATGGGCGCGTGGACGTGGCTGGTGACGGTCGCGCGACATCGTCCGCCGGGCCAAGCGCGCCGTGACGGCCGGCGTGCCGGCGCCTCGTGACCGTCGAAGGGCGCGGTCCGACCCATGCTCACTCGCGACGTCTTGCCGCGCTACGCCCGCCGTATGCCACGGATGGCGCCGGCCACGGCAAGGCCGACGAGGAACAGCACCACGACGAGCCAGAATGCGTCCGCCAGCTCGAAGCCCTTGTCATTGAAAATCGAAGGCGCCGTCGCCATTCGTTCCATGTGAGCCTCCTTCATGGTGATGCTGGCGTTCGAGCAGTCATGGTGCGTCGGCTGCGCGGCGGGCGGAAACCCGCCACGCGGGACACCCCCGCACGCGGTCGGCCTAGTGCGTCACGCGCGGGCCGGGTCGCCGCCGCGCCCATTGCCATCGCCGCGCAATGCCGCCTCGACGCGGTCCGAAGGCCCCCTCAAGGCGGACGCGGGGCAGCGCGTGCGGGTATTCGCGCTGGAGGAAGCCGATGAGCTGCTCGCGCACGTGGCACCGCAAATCCCACGCCTTGCTGGCGTCGGGGCGCTCATCAGCGCCCGCAACTCCAACGTCCGCTCCTTGCTGTCGGTCACCTGTAGGCCCCACACCTGCCGATCCCACAGCGGCGCCGCGTCGAGGATGCGGTGCAGCTCGGCGCGCACGGCGTCGACGGGCACGGAATAGTCGGTGTAGATGAAGACGGTGCCAAGCAAGTCGGCGCTCACCCGTGTCCAGTTCTGGAAAGGGCGCTGCACGAAATACGAGATCGGTATCACGAGCCGTCGCAGGTCCCAGATGCGGACGACCACGTAGGTCAGCGTGATCTCCTCGATGCGCCCCCAGACGCCTTCGACGATCATCACGTCATCCACGCGGAAGGGCTCGGTCAGCGCGACCTGCATGCTCGCCAGGATGTTCGCGACGAGCGGCTGCGCGGCCATGCCGATGATAATGCCCGCCAACCCCGCCGAGGCAAGCAGACCGACGCCAAGCTGGCGCACGGCGTCGAACGTCATCAACATCGCGGCGACGGTGAACAGGCCCACCAGCGCGACCGCGACGCGGCGCAACGCCGTGAACTGCGTGTAGATGCGGCGCGCCCGCAGATTGTCGGACACCGAGATGGGGAACCGCTCCAGCAATGCGCGCTCGGCGACGTCGAACACGCGGATCAGCGCCCAGCCCACGGCGGCGATGATCGCCAGCACCACGCCGTGCGTGACCAGGTCGCGCAGGTCGCTGGGCGGCAGCACCACCGCCACCGCCACCTGCGTCGTGAGGCCGACCAGCGCCACGTACAGCGGCCGCCACTCGAAATGGAGGAAGGCGGCGACCAGCGGGTGCGCGCAACGGCTGCCGCCGGCCCACGCCACCGACGAGCGTATGACCACACCATAGAGCAGGGTGACGGCGGGCAGGGCCGCGAGCACGGCCACGGCACGCACCCACGCTTCGGCATCGTACGTTGGCACCGGCAACCTCCAAACCACCATCCCGAGCGCTCATCGAAATCCACGCCCTAGTTAGGCGGCGCGGGCGCGCACGTCAAGCGACAAGAAAGTCAGCATACCCAGCGGCCCGCCCGTGGGCAGCGCCGTCGCCCTGACGCGATGGCATGACGGCTCGTTAAAACACCGTGGAACCGTTTGCCGGGCTCGTTCGTCTCTATCGTTTGCCAGCGCATTCCCATCCCGTCCTCGGAGGACCTCGTGATCCGCGCCTTGTACCTGCTGCCGCTCGTCGCCCTGCTTGCCATCGCCGCATGCAACGCCGACCCAACGCCGACCCCGACCGCCGGCGGCGCCACCGCGCCCACGCCGACGGCCACGCCACGGCCCGCGACCCTGTCCGAGGTGCTGGACACGGCGCGCCTCGCGCTGGCGGACATGGATTCCTTGTCTTTCGACCTCGTCGTCGCCCGGCCGTCGCGCACCGATATCGAGGTCGCGGGAGCGTGGGCGGCGCCGGACCGTTATCGGCTCACCGCCTCCATCCGCATCTGCCCGCCGCCCGTGCCGGGGGCGTCGGCTCCGGCGCAATGCGACCCCATCACCGTCTACAAGGCAGTCGCCATCGGATCGACGCTCTACGCCACGCCGGGCGACGATTACTGGGAAGTCGCGAGCACCGATGAGTTTTCCGGCATCAAGCTCATGGCCGACACGGGATCGCCCTCGTCCCGCATCCTCGACGCCGTCGACGCCGCCGACGCGAGCGCGGCCATGACCGAAGCGACCCTCGACGGCGAAAACGTCTATCATGTGACGACGCAGGACGGCACCGCCGCGTATGACCTCTACGTCAGCCGCACGACCCGCCTACCCATGCGCGCCATCGTCACCGTTCCCGGCGCCGGCGGAAGCACCTGGACGTGGACGTTCGCCGGTTACGACAGCCCAATCACCATCGAGGCGCCGACGGTGCAAGCGCCTCCATCCAACTAGTCCTCGATACGCCGCCCGCGAGCGGCGTCACGCGAAACATGCGTGGGGAGAGCGACAGGCGCCGGAACGATACCGGCGCCTGTCCCATGCTCCGGGTCAGCCGCGCGTGCGTCGCCGAGCCGCGCCAAGGCCGCTCAGGGCCTCGGCTTCGCCGACGCCGGGAAGTAGCTCGGCGGCAAAATGCGCCAGAAGCCGCTGTCGGCCTGCCCCGGCAAGCCATAGACGTACGTGCCATCGAAAGCGAGCGCCCCGCCCGATTTGACATTGGCCGGCGTGTCGGCCTGCGCCGTCCAGGCGTCCCGCCCGATTGCGTACTGCCAGAACGCCGTGCTAGAGCCGCCTCGCAGCGCGTGGATCGACCGTCCATCGTCGGTCAGCGCCCCGCCCGCGCCAACCGCGCTTGGCGTCGACGCCAGCACGTCCCACGTGCCGGCCTGCGTGTCGTAACGCCAGAAGGCCGTACTGTTACCGCCCCGGAAGGCATAGACGTAACGCCCGATGGCCGTGAGTGCGCCGCCCTCGTTCACGGTCGCGGGCGCGGGCGTCAGCATCGCCCAGGCGCCAGTCTACAGGTCATAGGCCCAGAAGTCGTCGCCGTTGTCGCCGCGAAAGGCGTAGAGATATCGACCGCCGGCCCAGGCCAGCGCCCCACCGCCGCGCACATTCGCCGGCGTTAGCGCCAGCGCCTCCCACGCGTCGGTCGCCGGCACATAGCGCCAGAACCCACGGCTGTTGTTGCCGCGAAGCGCGTACAGGTAGTCCTCGCCGTCCCACCGAACATGGCGCAGCGCGCCACCCTCCCGCACGATCGCCGGCGCGGACGCCAACGCCGGACCCCACCGCCACGCCGGCGGCGGACGCCCGCCCGCGTGTCGGCGCGCCAATCGCCATCCGACCCGGCGAGTCGGCATATCTCGCCTCGGAGCGTCTGCACCTCGGCACGGCCGCCGTCGAGGGCGCCGACCGCGTCGTGGTCACCGTCACCCGCGACGGCGTGCTCGTCGGCGAATACACGCTCGGCTTGGGTGCCGGGGCCGCGCGGTCGGCGAACGCGGGCGGCTACGAGATCCGGCTGCTGGGTCTGGAGGGGTCGTCCGCCAGCCTGCTGGTCCAGGCCGGCGAGCAGGTCGTCGATGCCAGCACGCGCTTCGCGTTCGATCTGCTCGCGCGGCTGCGTGACGAGGGCGACGGCGATAACCTCTTCCTCTCGCCCTTCAGCATTTCGATGGCGCTCGCCATGACGTACAACGGCGCATCCGGCGCGACGCGGGAGGCGATGGCAAGCGCGTTGCGTCTCGATGCGATGGACCGTGCGACGGTCAACGACGGCAACAGCGCCCTGCTGCATGCCCTCGCCCAGCGCGATCCGACGCTGCGGACCAGCGTCGCCAACTCGCTTTGGGTGCGCCAAGGCACTCCCTTCGACTCTGCCTTCGTTGACCGCGTTCGGCGGGCGTTCGACGCCGAAACGACGACGCTCGACTTCGCCGACCCCGCCGCCGTCGCCCGCATCAACGGCTGGGTATCGGACAAGACCGAAGGGAAGATACCGAAGGTGCTCGACCGCATCACGCCGGACGAAGTGCTGTTCCTCATCAACGCGATCTATTTCAATGGCGCCTGGCAAACGCCGTTCGAAGAAAAGCAAACGCGCGACCAGGCGCTCCACCTCGGCTCGGGCCGCGCCGTGACGGTGCCCCTGATGCACCGCACGGGCAACCTCCCATTCATGGCGGGCGATGGCTTCGACGCCGTGCGCCTGCCCTACCGCGGCGACGCCAGCACGTATGTGTTCCTGCCCGACGAGGCATCGAGCCTCGGTGCCTTCCTCGATCGGCTGGACGCGCAGACCTGGGCGGAATGGCGGGGCCGGTTCGAGCAACGCCGCGTCAACCTGGCGTTGCCCCGCTTCGCGATGGCCTACGAGGCGCGGCGGTGAAAGCGACACCCTGGCCGCGATGGGCATGGGTGTCGCTTTCACCGCCGCCGCCGACTTCTCGGGGATGGGCCTGCCCAACCTCGCCCTGAGCCGCGTCGTCCACAAGGCCGTCGTCGACGTGAACGAGGTGGGCACGGAGGCCGCCGCCGTTACCGTCGTCGGCGTCGAAACGACGGCGGTGGTCGAAACCGTGGATTTCACCGTCGACCGCCCATTCTACGTCGCCATCGTCGACGACCAAACGGGCTCGCTGCTGTTCGTGGGCGCCATTCACGACCCGACGGGCTAGGGCGACGCCGGAGCAGGCGTCCGGGCGCCTGCTCCGTTCGACATCGTATACTCGCCAACGCACGCGCGCGCCCGGCCGCCGGCCAGGGTGGGCGTGCCGGCGCGGAGACGGCGGGCGAGGTAACCGATGGGCGAAACCACGATCGCGACGCGCGCGCACGCGGTGGAGGCGCGCGGGCTGACGAAGACCTATGGCGGCAAGACGAAGGCATTGCAGGGGGTCAGCTTCGACGTCGAGGCGGGCAGGGTGTTCGCCCTGCTCGGCCCCAACGGCGCGGGCAAGTCCACGACCGTCAAGATACTCACCACGCTCGCCCGGCCCGACTCCGGCACCGCCACCGTCGCGGGCCATGACGTGCTGCGCGAGCCGAACCACGTGCGCCGCGCCATCGGTTGCGTGGGCCAGAAGTCGGCGGTCGACCTCGAGGCGACCGGGCTGGAGAACCTGGTGCTGCAGGGCCAACTCTTCGGCATGAGCGGCGCCGAGGCCCGGCGGCGCGGGGCGGAGCTGCTGGAGCGGTTCAACCTGGCGCACGTCGCGAAGCGCGTCACGCACACCTATTCGGGGGGCATGCAGCGCAAGCTCGACGTGGCGATGGGACTCATGCACCGGCCATCGGTGCTGTTCCTCGACGAGCCGACCACTGGCCTGGACCCGGAGGCGCGGGCGGACCTGTGGCGCGAGGTCGCCCACCTCGCCGGCGACGATGGGCTCACCGTCCTGCTCACGACGCACTATCTGGAGGAGGCCGACCGGCTCGCCGACCGCATCGCCATCGTCGACCACGGGCGCGTCGTCGCCGAGGGCACGTCCGACGAGCTAAAGGGGGGCTTGCGCGGCGACGCGGTGCAGATCGAACTGGACATTGAGGTACCCGAGGCCCGCGTGCGCGCGTCGCTGGCACGGCTCGACGGCCAGCTCCACGACGTCAAGGTGAACGGGCGGGCGCTGCACGCGCGCGTCGACAACGGAGCGAAGGCGCTGCCGGCGATGCTCGCCGCTCTCGACGGCGCCGGCATCGGCGTCGTGTCCGTCAAAATGGCGCGTCCCACGCTGGACGACGTGTATCTACACCACACGGGCCACACGCTGACCGAGGCCGAGCAAGGCAACGCGCGATGATGGCCGCCATCGTGAACTCCAACCAGCTCACGCTGCGGCTGCTGCGGGCCTTCGTGCGCCAGCCCTACTACGTGGCGATCACGCTGGTGCAGCCCGTCATTTGGCTCTTCCTGTTCGGCCAGCTGTTCCGCGACGTCGTGCGGATACCGGGCTTCGCCACCGACTCCTATGTCAGCTTCCTCACACCCGGCGTCGTGGTGATGACGGCGCTCTTTTCCAACGGCTGGAGCGGCATGGGCTCGATCTTCGACATCGAGCGCGGCGTGATGAACCGTTTCCTGGTCACGCCCGTGAGCCGCGTCGCGCTGATGACCGGCCGCATCGTCAGCTCCGCCGTCTCGACGCTCATCCAGGCGCTCATCATCCTCGCGCTGGGCTTCATCGTGGGCGCGCGCTTCGCCGGCGGCCCGGCGGTCATGGCCGTGTTCCTCGTCGCGACACTCATGCTCGGCATGACCTTCGCGTCGCTGTCGAACGCGCTCGCGCTGCTGCTCCGCAAGCAAGAATCGGTCATCGCGGCGGTGAACTTCCTCGTGATGCCGCTCACCTTCATGTCGGCGACGTTCATGCCCGCGAACCTGGTGCCGGGCTGGATACAGGCGGTGGCCCGCTACAACCCGGTGAACTGGGCCGTGGAGATCGGCCGGCAAACGATCACGCCCGAGCCCGACTGGTCATTGGTGGCCGCGCGGTTCGCCGCGCTGGCGGTGCTGCTGGTGGCCGCCGCGCTGCTGGCGACGCGCGCGTTTCGGGCCTACCAGCGGTCCGTCTGAGCGGGGCCGCCCCTCGTTTGTCAGGGCTCCGACGTTGCGTGGAGATGGCCCTGTGCTATGGTGCGCGCAAGCGCCGCGACGCGGGGCAACCATCCGACGGCTGACGCGAAAGGAGACCGTTGTGGCAACGACTACCGGAACGACGATAGGAACGGAAACACACTGGCGCTCGATGTGGGTCGAAATGGCGGGCGCGCAGGTGCGCCTCGTGAAGGGCAAGACGACGACGACGCGCGTGATCGAGGCGGGGTCCGGCGACCCGCTTATCCTCGTGCACGGCATCGGCGGCTATGCCGAGGCCTACGCGCGCAACATCCACAATCTCGCGAAGCACTTCCACGTCTACTCTATCGACGCCCGCTATCACGGCTATTCGTCGAAGGACAACTTCGACCCGCAGAACGTGACGCTGCGCCAGGCCGAGGCGATCGTCGAGCTGCTCGACGCCGAGGGCCACAAGTGGGCGCACATCAAGGGCGAGTCGATGGGCTCGAACATCGCGTTCACTTTCGGCCTGAACTTCCCCAACCGCGCGGGCAAGCTGGTGTTCGACACCGGCGCCTACTTCATCAAGTTCAACCGGACGTTCAAGGAGCAGCCCGGCGGCGGCGACGCGCTGATGCGCCTCTCGCGCGAGGCGGTGGTGAACCCCACGCCCGAGAACGTCCGCAAGCGCCTGGAGTGGCTCGTTTCCAGCCCGGACCGCATCACCGACGAGATGGTGGACTTCCGGATGAAGCTCTACAAGGACCCGGAGATCAACGCGTCGATGCAGCGCGTGTTCGGCATCACGGTGCCGCGCGGCAACAACCAGCCCTACGCCGAGGCAGACTGCAAGCGCATCAAGAACCCGTCGATGGTGTTCTGGACGGAGCACAACCCCGGCGCAGGCCCCGACGTGGGCGAGTATTTCCACTCGCTCATCCCCGGCTCCGAGTATTTCTGCCTGCCCGACGCCGCTCACTGGCCGATGTGGGAGCACCCCGCCGACCACGACCGCGTTATCACCGAGTTCCTCAAGAAGTAGGCCACCGTCCATCAAGCACCGACGATGCGAGGCCCCGGGGTTTTCCCGGGGCCTCGTGCCGCGCGGATGGCGCTAGGCCGAGGCCGCTAGCTTTCCTGGCAGACCTGTTCCTTGCCGTCGTCGCGGTAGGAGAAGTGCTCCTCGCGCGTGACGCCCCGCATGAAGGCGAGATACGTCGCCTTCGTCAGCGGCGCCTTGTACCGCGCCTTCAGCTCGTTCGCCTTCACCGCGCTCTCGCTCAACAGGTCGATCACCGTCATCGCCGTCACCATCGCCGGGTTCACGATGGCCTTCCCGTAGTCCCGCGCCACGAAGTCGTTGCCGTGGCCCACCCCGGTGAAGCCGCCCGCGAACGGCTGAATCGTCGGCATCAGGTGGCTCAGGTCGCCCATGTCTGTCGAGGCGGAGCGGTGCGGCGCGACGGCCATGCGGTCCTTCCCGACGACCTCCTCCGCGTTGGCCGCGTAGACTTCGCCGAGGCCGTGGTCGCTGTGCAGCGGCAGATAGCCCGCCAGGGTGGTGATGTGCACTTCGGCGCCCATCGCCATCGCTCCCGCCCGCAGCGCGCGGTCCACCTTGCGTTCCGCGTCGCGTATCGCCTCGATGCCGAGGCCGCGCACGAATGTCTCCAGGCGCACGTCGGCGGGCACGGCGCTCACCGCGTCGCCGCCCTTCGTAATGATGGGGTGCACGCGCACATGGTCGTTGTCTTGGAACGTCTCGCGCAACGCGTGGATGGCGCTCAAGGCGAGCATCGCGGCGTTCAACGCGTTAGTGCCCCGGTGCGGGGCGGCGCCCGCGTGCGCGCTGGTGCCGAGGAACACGGCCTGCTTGGCGATGGTGCCGTTCAGGGTCGTGCTGCTCGCCATGTCCTTCAGGTTCTCCTCGCTCGTCGCATGCGTGAGGATCGCCATGTCCACGTCGTCGAACAGGCCCAGGCGGATGTATTCGGGCTTGCCCCCCAGGAATTCGATCTTGCCCTCCCTGCGGAGGTTGAGGCGATATTCCAGCTCGATGTATTCCTCGGCGGGCAACACCATGATGGCGACGCGCCCGTGCAAGTTGGCCTTGACCTCCGGCCGGTTGATGGCGTGCGCGACGGCGAGGATGGTGCCGATCTGCGCGTGGTGGCCGCAGGCATGCGCCGCGTTGGTGTTGGGGTCGGCGAAGGGGTGTCCCGGCACGATGAGCGAGTCGAGCTCGCCGATGACGGCGACGGACGGCCCGGGGTGCGCCCCGACGATGTCGGCGCGCAGGCCGGTGAGCGCGAGGTGCTGCCTGAAGTCGAGCCCCATCGCGCGGAACCAGTCGGCGACGACGCGCGAGGTGCGGGCCTCGCGATAGCCCGGCTCCGGGTGCGCGAGTATGTCCTTGGCCGTGGCGGTCGCGGCGTCGGCGCGCTCCAGCACCGCCGCCCGCGCCTGCTCCTTCAACGCGCTCTTGTCCATGTCAGCCCTCCCGACGCGATGTGGCGAGTATAGCCCCGCGACCGTGGTCGCGCACCCTAATGCCCAACGCCGCGGCCGCGCGTGCGTTGTAGTGCGGTGGACGCTCCAAGGAGGCTTTTCATGTACCCGATGACCCTCAGTCCGCGGATCGATCCCAAGCGCATCGCCGTCATCGCGGCGGTCGCCGTGCTTGCCGTCGCCGCCGTGCTGCTCGCATCGTCGCTCTGCGCGCCGCGAGCCAGCGCCGCGCAGAGCGACCAGCTGTCCCAGGCCCTCGCCGCCGAGCCCCGCGCGTCAGACGCGGCGCTCAGCCAGGCCGGGGCGGTCGACTACTTCCTCGAGATCGAGGGCCTCAAGGGTGAGTCCGCCGACAGCAGGCACCCCGGCACGATCCAGATCGAGTCGTGGAGCTGGGGCGTCAGCAACTCCGGCTCGGCCTCGGTTGGCGGCGGTGGCGGCGCTGGAAAGGCGAGCTTCCAAGACTTCCACTTCACGGCGCCGACCAGCAGCGCATCGCCGTTGCTGTTCCTGGCCTCGGCATCGGGAAAGCCGATCAAGAAGGCCGTACTCTACGCCCGCAAGGGCGGCGGCGGCAAGGGCGGCGACAGCGACTACCTCATCATCACATTGAACGACGTGCTCGTGTCCTCCTACCAAAGCAGCGGCAACGCTGGCGAGCCGCCGTCCGACCAGTTCAGCCTGAACTTCGCCAAGATCGAATTCTCGTATCGCCCGCAGAACAAGGACGGCTCGCTCGGCGCGCCGATCAAGACAGGCTGGGACCTCAAGACCAACGAAGCGGCGTAAGGTTCCGCAGCCGTGGGCGGCGAGTAGGCCCGATCTTCGAGCTACGATCAGGGGCCGTCATGGTGAGGCATTCAACGCATGACGGCCCCCTTGCACGGTCAGCGGCGCCCTACGTCACCTTTTCGCCGCAGATGAACTGCCGCACCGCCTCGTTGAAGATCTCCGGCTTCTCCCAATGCGCCCAGAAGCCCGTCTCCGGCATGAGCTTGAACCGAGCGCCGGGGATGAGCGAGGCGAGGCGCTGGCCTGCGTCCGGCCCGTTGCCGCCGCTGCCGTCGCACCACAGCACCAGCACGGGCAGCCGTATCCCCGACACCTGCTCCTCGGTCGCCAGGTACTTCGCCCCCTTGCCCGATAGGTAGTAGTCGTACACCGCCACCTGCCCGGCGTTGGTCGATGGCCGCGTGTAGTGGGCATGGCGCACGTCCACCAGCTCGTCGGTCACGCGCTCCGGGTGCTGGTAGTGCATCACCATCAGCAGGCGGTCGCGCACGCCCTCCCACGTCGGGTTCTTCAGCAATATCTTCGTGCGCTCCGGCATCGACAGGCCGCCCACCGGGGGCAGCGGTGGCTTGATGGTGCCCTCCTTGAACTTCATGGCGATGCCCGACTCGAAGATTACGCCCTTCAGCTTCTCCGGGTGGTTCAGCACCAGGGGCGTGATGCCCGACGCGCCGCCGGCCTCGCCATGCAGCCACACCTTGCCCAGGTTCATCGTGTCGATGATGTCGAGCACCTGGTCCGTCACCATCTGGTTCATGTTGTCGCCCATGGGCGGCGCGTCCGATAGGCCATGCCACAGCATCTCGACGGCGATGACGTGGAAGTGCTTGGCGAGCGGCATGACGTTGTAGGCGAACGTTTCGATGTGGCCGCCGCCGCCGTGCACCAGCAGCAGCGTCTCGGGGTGCTCCTTCCCCGCCTCGGCGATGCGCGTGCGGTACTTCTTCCCTTGCAGCATCTTGATCTCCGCGCCGAGATAGGCGACCCAGATGCTCTTGCGGCCCGTCGGCTCCGTGGCGGATGGCATGCCTTGCTCCTCCTCATGGGGACGGTTGAGCCGTCCCGCGATGTTGAGGCAACCATACGTGAACGCGGGCTACATGCCAAATGGCCGTCCGCGCACCGCCGGCGTGACCGGGTCGCTGCGCCGCGGCGGCGCTCGGACCTATCGTTCGAGATGGGTTGGCTGCCCTGCCTGGATTCGAACCAGGGTCAACAGATCCAAAGTCTGCTGTGCTACCGCTGCACCACAGGGCAACGAGCGCGAGGAAACGTGGCGAGCATCCATTCTACGTGGTGACGGCCACCGCGCTCAACCGGCGCGCGCTATTGACGCTCGCCAATCGTCACCGTGGCCGTCTGCTCCAGGCCGTCGCGCAGGAACGTCACCACCACATCCTGTCCCGGCCGCGTGGACCGCGCGAGGAACCGCGTGAGCGCGTCCGGGTCGGGAATGGGCACGCCGTCGACCGCGGTCAGCACATCGCCGCCCACGGCCACCGTCTGGCCGTCGATCGTGACCTCGCGCGTCCCGGCGCGCAGGCCCGCGCGGGCGGCCGGGCCGTCCGGGGCGAGCGTCACGATCAACACGCCGCGTTGCGTCGCCGGCAAGCCCATCTCCCGCGCGATGTCGATCCGCATCGCCACCATGGAGATGCCAAACCACGAGTGCGTGAAGCGGCCATCGGCGATGAGCGCCGCCACGACCTTGTTCACGATGACTGTGGGTATGGCGAACCCCACGCCGGCCGAGGCGCGCACGGGCGAGATGATGGCCGAGGTCACGCCGAGCAGGCGGCCGCGCATGTCGACCAGCACGCCGCCGGAGTTGCCGGGGTTGATGGCCGCGTCGGTCTGAATGATGTCGGGAATGACGTAGCCCGCGCCACCCAACGCGGCGGTGGCAGGCAGCGACCGCCCAAGCCCGCTGACGATGCCCGTGGTCATGGTGCCTTGCAGGCCGAACGGGTTGCCGATCGCCACCACCAGCTGCCCCACTTGCGCCACCGTCGAATCGGTCGTTTGAATCGGGCGCAGGCGCTCGAGGGGCATGTCGACGCGAATCACGGCAAGGTCGCTATCGGGGTCGGCGCCAACCACTACGGCCTCGACCGTCGCGCCGTCGAAGAACGTGACGCGGATCCTGCTGGCGCCGTCGATGACATGGTTGTTGGTCACGATATGGCCGGACTTGTCCCACACGAAGCCCGAGCCGTTGCCGTACTCGAACCGGTCCTCGCCGAACGGCGATGGCGCGCCGCCGGCCCGCTGGGCGATGTCGATGTTGACGACCGACGGGCTCACCTCGGCGTACACTCGCTCCAGCATTTGCTCGTAGGACAGGGGGTCGAGCGTCTGCCCGAGCGTGCTCGAGGCGTTGGTCAGCCCAGGGCGGGCGGCCGGCGTGGGGTTTGCCGGCGGCGCCCCGGGCGTGGGGGTGGTGAGCGACGCGCATGCCACCAGCGCCAAGGCGATGAACACCGACAGCGGAAGAAGGCCCACCCCAACGGTACGCATCGCGGCGATACACCTCGGGAACGGATGATGGGACGGGCATCAGAGTGTACGCACTCGGCGTCGCGGCGGCTCCGTCACGGCTGCTCGAATCACGTCGACCTGCGCGCAAAATGCCGGGCCGCGCGCGGACAGCCGCGTCGCCTGCATGGTAGATTACGCCACGGTTCGGCCTGGGCACCCCGCATTAAGGACGAGTCGTGCAGACGCAATTCGATGCCGTGGCGCTCAACACGAGACGCGTGACAACGAGCATGGGGCTGCTGGCGATGGTGTTCGTCGCCGCCACCCTTCTCGCCGCGCCGGCCGCTCGCGCCCAGGTCGTCGCGGACTGCGGCGGTGCCACCCTCCGCATCGCCGGCGGCCACCCTTCGCCGTTCCTGCTGCCCGCCCACGCCGGCGGCACGTTGCGCGTGCGGCCCGACACCGTGCTCAACGTCACGGGCCAAGGGTTGCCGCCGGCCGCCTCGGTGCGGGTCGCGGTGGGGGGCCTCGGCAGCCTGCTGGGCGCGACCTACGACATCGCCGACGGCGCCGTGGACATCCGCGTGGGCGAGATCGCCGCGTTCACCAGTGGGGTCTATCCGTTGGAGGTCACCCTTCAGAGCGCGGGAGCCCGCGTCTGCGCGCAGCCCATGTTCATCGAGTCGGTCGGCGGCAATGCCGCCGTCGCCACGGCGTCGCTCGTGGGCGCGGGCGTCTCCGGCGCGCTCGCGGCCATGGCCGCGCCCTTCGCCGCCGGCGGGATGCACGTGAAGCTGAAGGCGGAAATCGAGCGGCGCGGACGCGCCGGCTGGCGTCGGTGGCTACCGGTGCCGGCGTGGAGACGGATGGCGGCCAGCGCCGCGCTCGGCATCGTCGCGGGCGTCTGCGCGACGCTGCTGGAGCAGCAAGAGAACATCACGCCGTTCTCCGCCGCGCGGCTGTTGCAGGGCGCGGCCACGGGCGGCGGCATCTCCATCGGCGTGAGCTACGGCCTCGGTCTCGTCGTCACGTACTTGCGGCCGCCAAAGGCCGGCAAGCCGGCGGCGGTGTCGCCGCGGCGGGAGCGCGAGGCGGCGGGCCGCTAACCGGCCTACCGCATGGGCGAGTAGTGCGTGGGGCGCCACACCCGCGCGTCGATGCGGGCGACGATGGGCCCGTTCTTCTCCGATGCGTCGCGCGCCGCCTGCCATTCCGGGTCGACCTGGAAGGCGGCCCACTTGTTCATGCGCTCGTCCATCGTTTCCCAGGCGAGCATGTAGTTCAGGCGCGAGCTGTCACCGAACACCTCGTTCCAATAGCCGACGACGCGGAAGCCGTGCTTGGCGAATAGCTTGTTCGTGTGGTTGGCGAACCGGTCGTGCAGCGCCCCCATCTTGCCGGGCATTGCCTCGTAGAACCGCATCTCGTACAACATCCGTGGCCTCCTCGTTGATCGCGGGGGAGGCTACGCGGCGCGCGGCGGCGGCGCAAGTGGCGCTCGCGTCCCGGCCACGCCATCTCGCGCCGGCGGCCTCCGGCCATCGGGCGGACGGCCGCGAGCCGGCCGTGACGGGCGACCGCGAAGCGCGGCGCTAACCGCGACATATCCGTCGCTTGTCACATCGCTTCAAGGCGTGGCAGTTAGTCCATGGTGGGCCGGTGGCATCGCGCCCCGCCCATTCCAGCCACGGAGACCAGCCAACGGGTCCCCGGCCGGCGCCGGGGCTCGATGAAGGAGGCGCTCATGGTGCAAAAGCGAGTGGAACCGATCCAGGTAGCCCGGTGCGTGAACCTCGCGTGCCACCGCGTGTTCGAGGTGGAAGACCTCCAAGCGCCGTTGCCGCCGCACCGCCAGCCCGACGTTCAGGAGTGCCCGTACAGCGGCCCCGGCACCGTCGTCACCAGCCGGGACTAACCCTATCCCGGCACCGATACCGGCTCATGAAAGGCCCGCCGTTGTCGTCCCGCTCCTCGGCCCGCCAACCCCCCCAAGAGCGGGGCCGGCGGGCCCTCGCGCGTTTCGCCGCCGCGCCAACCGCTCGTTGCGCCACCGCCGCGTGCATCCCTAGAATGGCCTTGATGAATACGGCCCAGGATGCGCGATGACCGATCGAGTGCTCTCCGGCTCCGCGAAGCCCGATGACGTGCGCTTCGAGGGAGGCTTGCGCCCCCGCACCCTCGGCGAATACGTCGGCCAGGAGAAGGTCAAGGACAACCTCCGCATCGCCATGCAGGCGGCCAAGCGCCGGGGCGAGCCGCTAGACCACGTCTTGCTCTATGGGCCGCCCGGCCTCGGCAAGACCACCCTCGCGCATATCATCGCCAGCGAGATGGGCGCGAACATCCGCGTGACCGCCGGCCCGGCCATCGAGCGCACGGGCGACATGGCCGCCGTCCTCACCCAGCTCGCCGCCGGCGACGTGCTCTTCATCGACGAGATCCACCGCCTTGGCAAGGTGGTGGAGGAGATACTGTATCCCGCGATGGAGGACTTCAACGTCTCGTGGATGCTGGGCAAGGGCCTGGCCGCGCAGAGCGCGAACCTCCGCATCGAGAAGTTCACCCTCGTCGGCGCCACCACCCGCTTCGCCATGGTGAGCCCGCCCCTGCGCGACCGCTTTGGCACCATCTACCGCCTCGACTTCTACGACGTCCCGGCCATGGAGTCGATCGTGCAGCGTTCCGCCGAGATCCTCGCCGTGCCCATCGAGCCCGCCGGCGTGAGCGAGATCGCGCGCCGCGCGCGGGGAACGCCCCGCGTCGCCAACCGCCTGCTGCGGCGCGTCCGCGACTATGCCCAGGTGCGGGCCAGCGGCGTCATCACCGGCCAGGTGGCCCGCGACGCCCTGCGGCTGCTCGAGGTCGACAACCTCGGCCTCGATGAGATCGACCACCGCTTGCTGCGCGCGATCGCCGAGAAGTTCGACGGCGGTCCCGTCGGCCTCGAAACCATCGCCGCCTCCATCGGCGAGGAGTCCGACACGATCATGGACGTCTACGAGCCATTCCTGTTGCAGCTGGGCTTCCTCAACCGCACGCCGCGCGGCCGCACGCTCACCAGGGGCGCCTATGCCCACCTCGGCGTCGCCTACCCCAGCCGCCTCGATGCGCGCCAGGTGGCGATGTTCGACGGCGACTCCAACGCACCGTGACGCGGCCGCCGCGCCGCTCCGCGGCTGCCGGGCACGCCATCGCCTGTGTCTCCCTGCTCGCGGTGCTCGTCCTTTCGGCATGCGGCTCCACGTCGACGCCCGCGCCGCCGCGAACGCCCAACGCCGGCCCGCCGCCCACCGCCGCGTCGCCGGCCGCCACCCAAGCGCGGCCGACCCACACACCGACACCCACCGATACGCCCTCCGCGACGCCGCTGGAGGGCACGCCAAACACCGGCCTGCCGCTGGCGAGGGTCCGCGTCGGGAGCGCCTCCTTCACGGCCGAGGTCGCGGCGACGCCGGCATCGCGCGCGACGGGGTTGTCATACCGGGATGCCATGGCGGATGACCAGGCGATGTGGTTCGACTTCGGCCAGCCGGCGATGACGAGCTTCTGGATGAAGGGCATGCGCTTCCCGCTGGACATGGTGTGGGTGGGCGACGACCTGCGCGTGATCGAGGTCACGGCGAACGTGCCGTCTCCGTCACCCGGCACGCCGGAGGGCCAGTTGCCGCTCTACCGCCCCGCCTCGCCGTTCCGCTTCGTGTTGGAGATCAACGCCGGCCTCGCAGCGCGCCACGGCATCGCGCCGGGCGCCACGGTGGCCGTCGATGCCGTTCCATAGGACGCGGCGGCGCCGGGCGTCCTCCACGCAACCTCCACCCATCGTTTACCGCCGGATAACCATCCCGTCCTCATTGGCTAGTACCCTAGTTACTAAATGAAGCGCAAGCCTCGAACCTGGAATATGTGGGAGATCACCAACACCGGGACGCATTGGGAGTGGCTCCTGATCGCGGCCCTCGGCCTGTTGGTCTTCGCGGACGTCATCGCATGGGCCGTGGCCGCATGGCTCGACCGCCTCGCAACGGCGCGGCCGCGGCTGGGCCGCCGGGGCGGCGCTCCGCCACGCGACCGGGCTTCCCGCCGGCGCATCGCCGCCCTGCCGCGGCGCGGCTAGGCCTGCGCTCCATGGTACAGCCAGTGTAGAATCGGGCCAGCCCGGCAAGGGAGGGCCCATGGCCGCGCAGGCCGTCGACGGATCGCGGGCTCAGTGGCGCAGCCTTGGGCTGTTGGCGCTGGCCGCGCTGCTCGGCATGACGCTGTGGTTCAACGCCTCCGCCGTCGCGCCCGCGCTGCGCGCCGAATGGGGCCTCTCGAACGCCAGCGCCGCGTGGCTCACCATGTCGGTCCAAATCGGCTTCGTCGCCGGCACGCTCGCCAGCGCAGTCCTCAACCTGTCCGACCTGCTGGACGCGCGACGGTTGTTCGCCGCCAGCGCCGTGCTGGGCGCCGCGTCCAACGCCGCGTTCGCCCTGTTGGCCGACGGCCTTGCCGTCGCGGTGCCGTTGCGGGTGCTCACCGGGGTGTTCTTGGCCGGCGTCTATCCACCCGGCATGAAGCTGGCGGCGACGTGGTCGCGCAGGAACCGCGGCCTCGCCATCGGCCTGCTCGTCGGCGCGCTCACGGTCGGCTCCGCGTCGCCGCACCTCGTGCGGTCGTTCGACGGCCTTGATTGGCGGGCGGTCATCCTTACCTCGTCGGCGCTGGCGGCCGCCGGCGGCGCGGTCGTGTTCGTGGGCGTGCGCCAAGGCCCGTTCGCCACGGCGTCGCCGCGCTTCGATCCGCGATTCGTCGCGCGCGCCCTGGGCCAGCGCGGCCTGCGGCTCGCCAACATCGGCTACCTCGGCCACATGTGGGAGCTCTACGCCATGTGGACGTGGGTGCCCCTTTTCCTTGCCAACCTCTTCGACGACCGAGGCGCCTCGCGCTTTGCCGCCGCCGTGCTCGCCTTCTCCATCGTCGCGGCGGGCGGCCTCGGCTGCGTGGCGGCGGGTCTGCTGGCAGACCGCCTCGGGCGCACCGCCGTCACCTCGGCCGCGATGATTGCGAGCGGTGCCTCCGCCGTGGCCGCCGCGCTGCTGCTCGACGCGTCGCCATGGCTGCTCGCGCCCGTGCTGCTGGTGTGGGGCGTCACTGTCGTGGCCGACTCGGCCCAGTTCTCGGCGTCCATCACCGAGCTCAGCCCGCCGGAATTCCTCGGCACCGCGCTCACGCTGCAGACGTCGCTTGGCTTCCTGCTCACGCTGGGCTCCATTCAACTGCTGCCCATCGTCGCGGATGCGTGGGGCTGGTCGTGGGCCTTCGCCCTGCTGGCTGCCGGCCCCGCCGTCGGCACCGCCGCCATGCTGCGGCTGCGCGGTCTGCCCGAGGCGGCGCGTCTGGCCGGGGGCCGGCGCTAGGCGCGGACTCGCACCGGCGGGCTTGGCATGGCGGCGGCATGAAGGACGCTCGCGCGAACCGTCGTCGGAGCGTTATCCTATGCGGGTTCGGCGCGCCAGCGCCGGTCCGCCGGGAGGTTTCATGTCCAGCGCCGCCCGCCCCATCGCCGGCCGAGGTTGGCTCGTCGCCGCGCTCATGCTCACCATGGCGCTCGCGGCGCTCGACTCGACCATCGTGAGCACGGCGCTCCCCAGCATCGTCGGCAACCTCGGCGGGCTGTCGTTTTTCTCATGGGTCTTCTCGGTCTACCTCCTCGCCTCCACCGTCACCGTGCCGCTCTACGGCAAGCTAGCCGACCTCTACGGCCGCAAGCCGATGCTGCTGTTCGGCGTCTCGCTTTTCCTCATCGGCTCCGCGCTGTGCGGCACCTCGCGGGACATGACGCAGCTCATCCTGTTCCGCGCCATCCAGGGCCTCGGCGCCGGCGCGGTCATCCCCATCGTCATGACCATCGTGGGCGACCTCTTTCCCATCGAGCAGCGCGCCAAGATTCAGGGCCTGTTCAGCGCCGTGTGGGGCGTGTCCGGCATCGCCGGGCCCGCCGTCGGCGGCGTGCTCACCGACAACATCGGCTGGCGCTGGGTCTTCTACATCAACCTGCCGCTCGGCATGGCCGCCATGACGCTCGTGTGGGCGCAGTACCGCGAGAGCGTCACGCGCCGGCGCCACTCCCTCGACTACGCCGGCACGGTGCTGTTGAGCATCGCCATCACGACGCTGCTCTACGTCCTGCTACAGGGCGCCGACGCCCACGGCTGGGCCAGCCTGCGGTCGGCCGGCTTGCTCGGCGCGGCGGCGGTCTTCTTCGTGTTGTTCGTGCTGCAAGAGCGGCGCGCGCCGGAGCCCGTGGTGCCCCTGTGGCTGTTCCGCAACCGCGTCATCGCCGTCGCCAGCATCGGCGGGGTCACGGCCGGCGCCATGCAGTTCGCCGCCGTCTCAACGGTGCCCATGTTCGCCCAGGGCGTGCGCGGCGGCGACGCCACCTACGCGGGGCTCATCCTCGCGCCCATGTCCATCGGCTGGCCCATCGCCGCGATCATCGCCGGGCGCCTCATCCTCAAGCGCGGCTACTTCGTCAACTTGCTGGTGGGCGCCACGCTGCTCGTCGTCGGCGCGGCCGGCCTAACCTTCGTCGAGCGGGACTCGTCGGTGTTCTTCATCGCCACCGTCACCTTCATCCTCGGCTCGGGCCTCGGCTTCTCCTTCTCATCGTTCATCATCTCCGTGCAGAACGCGGTCGACCGGCAGCACCGCGGCATCGCCACCGCCTCCAACCAGTTCTTCCGCACCACCGGCGGCAGCTTCGGCACCGCCATCGCCGGCGCGCTGCTCAACGCGCAGCTCGCGCGGCACCTCGCCGGCATTCCCGGTGTCCCCAGCACCACCGACGCCAACTTCCTGCTCGACCCACTCCAGCGGGCCAACCTCCCGGCCGATATCTTGATCGCCGCGCAACGGGCCCTCGCATCGTCGCTGCACGCCGTCTTCCTGGCCGCCGCCGGCCTCGCCATCGTCCTCGCCGTCATTGCCTGGTTCTTCCCCCGCGGCCGCGCGCAGGACCTGGACCGCTCCCGGGGCGGCGCCC
>VGZX01000036.1 GCA_016872415.1 SAR202 cluster bacterium
CGCCACGGCGCTCGCCACGGCCACCGAGGATGTCCTCGGCAAAGCGGATTTGCGGGCCGCCGCCAATGGGCTCGGGCACCTTCCAGATATCCTCTTCGTCGATGACGAGCTCTTCGGTGTCCTCGTCCACGGCCGCTTCGGTGGGCGCCTGACGCGTCGCCTCGGCAAACGTTTCGAGGGCGAGCTGCTCCTCGATGCTCAGGCCGCTGGCAGCCGCCCGCTCTGCGGTGGTTTCCGCGGGTTGTCGCCGGGCGGGAGCCTGGGCGGCCGGGCGCGCGACGCTGGGCTCGGGGGCCAGAGGAGCCTTGGGCTCCGCCGGCGCCGCGGGGGCCTGGGCGGCCGGGGCGGGGACGGCAGCGGCAGCAGCCTTCGCCGCCTCTTGCTCGGCCACCTTCACTTCGATCACCTGCTTCATGCGCTCAATCTCGACCTCGGTCGAGCTCTTGATGTCGGTCTTCCAGCCGGTGAGCTTGGCGGCGAGGCGGGCGTTTTGCCCTTCGCGGCCGATGGCGAGCGACAGCTGGCGATCCGGGACGACCACCATGGCGACTTGGCCGGCCTCGTCCAGCTCGACGCGAAGCGGCTGGGCGGGCGAGAGGGCGTGGCCGATGAAGGTGCGCGGGTCCTTCGACCACTGGATGACGTCGATCTTCTCGCCGGAGAGCTCGTTGACGATGTTCTGGATGCGGATGCCGCGAAGGCCGACGCACGCGCCGACCGGGTCGACGCCTTCTTGCTTCGCCATGACGGCGACCTTGGAGCGGGAGCCGGGCTCGCGGGCGATGCCCCGGATCTCGACGATGCCGTTGTAGATCTCCGGCACTTCCATCTCGAACAGGCGCTTGAGCAGGTCCGGGTGGGCGCGCGTGACGACGATCTCGGGGCCTCGCGGCGAGCGCCGCACCTCCTTGATCATCATTTTCATGCGCGTGCCGGGGCGGTAGCGGTCGAACGGCGACTGCTCTTCCTGCGGGAGCACGGCTTCCGCGCGGCCATTCAGATCGACGGTGACGGCGCCGCCGTAGCGGGCGTCGCCGCGCTGCACCGTGACGGAGAAGACTTCGCCCTGCTTTTCGGAGAACTCGTTGAAGATGAGCTCGCGCTCGGCCTCGCGGAGGCGCTGGATGACCACCTGCTTGGCGGTCTGCGCGGCGATGCGTCCCGCCACCTGCGGCTTCATCTCGATGAGGATCTCCTCGCCGACCTGTGGCGGGTTGCCGTTCCGGCGGAGATTGCGCGCCTCCTGCACGGTGAGCTCGTTGGCCTCGTCGGCGACCTCCTCGACCACGGTTTTCACCTGGTAGATGGAGACATCGCCGGTGTTGGGATCGAGGCGGACACGGATGTTCTGCGTGCCGTTCGCGTCTTTCTTGTAGGCGGATACCAGCGCGGCCTCGACCGCCGAGATGACCATGTCTCGTGGGAGATTGCGCTCCGCCGCCAATTGCGTGACCGCGATGAGGAAGTCGCTCTTCATCGAAACCCGCCCCTCCTGGGCACTACGTCGACCGGCGCTGTTTGGGGAAATCCCCCGAACAAGCGAGAGAGTGGGCCAGGCCCACTCTCCACGCCTTCCATGGTACCGCTGTTGGCTAGTGTCTGTCCACTTTCGCGGGAGCGGCGCCGTGGGTGGCTTTGTTCCGCGCCGCTGCTATACTGCGACGCACCAGCATGACCAGGAAGGGTTGCCTCGGCAGGGAGGTCCGCCCATGCGCTGGGCATCCGCCATCTCTCAACGCGTTGCCCTGAATGACGCGCTCGACGAGTGTGCCGCCACGTTGGTCCGCGACCTGGACGGCGGCGAGCCCGACTTGACCGTCGCATTCGTGTCGCCGCACTTCAACCCGCAGATCGACCGCATCGCGCCCGCCGTGAAGCGGCGCTTCGCCCATGCCGTGTTCATCGGCTGCACCGGCGCGGGCGTCATCGGCGCAGGCAAGGAGGTGGAGGGCGCTCCCGGCTTCTCGCTCACGGCAGCCACGCTGCCGGGCGTGACGCTGACGCCGTTCCGCGCGACGCAGAGCCGGATGCCGTCGCCGGACGCGCCGCCGGAGGAATGGGCGCGCGTGGTGGGCGCGCAACCCGCCGACGACCCGCACTTCATCGTGCTGACGGACCCCTTCTCGTTCGACGGCGAGACGTTCGTGGCCGGCCTCGACTACGCCTATCCGCGGGCGACGAAGGTGGGCGGCATGGCGAGCAGCGGCCAACGGGCGCAGACCAACGCGCTGTTCCTGGGCGAGGATCTGTTCCGCGACGGGGCGGTTGGCGTGGCGATGAGCGGTAACGTGGTGGTGGACACGGTGGTGGCTCAGGGTTGCCGCCCCATCGGCCGACCGATGCGTATATCGCGGGTGGATGGCAACCTGTTGCGCGCGCTGGACGACCGGCCGGCGATGGCGGTGCTGCAAGACCTGTTCTACTCGCTTTCGCCGCGCGACCGGAGCCTGCTGCAAGGCAACCTGTTCTTGGGCATCGCGATGGACCCGCTGGCCGACACCGCGCGCGCCGGCGACTTCTTGATACGCAACGTGCTGGGCGGCGACGACCGCACCGGCTCGGTCGCGGTGGCGGCACATCTGCGAGAGGGGCAGCTGGTGCAGTTCCACGTCCGCGACGCGGAGACGTCGCGCGAGGACTTGCGCGGAGTGCTGGAGGGCTATCAGCGGGAGCAGCGCGGGGGCCCGCCGGCCGGGGCACTGCTGTTCCAGTGCACGGGGCGGGGCCGCCACCTGTATGGCGAGGCGGACCACGACCCACGCTTATTTCTCGAATTGGTGGGAGCGTTGCCGCTGGGCGGCTTTTTCTGCAACGGCGAAATCGGCCCGGTGTCGGGCACGACCTATCTCCACAGTTACACCAGTTCGTTCGGGCTGTTCAGGCCACGCTCGTAGCCTCGCACCGCCGCGCGTACGTTACGATGAAGGCGTGATGCGTCTCCTCCTGCTCGTGCTGCTGCTCTCCATCGGCCTGGCGGCGTGCGCGCGCGTCGTGCCCACGGCCACGCCGCCGCCAACGCCGACGGCGACGCCGGCGCTGCCGCCCGTGACGCTGCCGGGCGACGAGGCGCCGCACGGCCACGGCGTCGAGTGGTGGTATTGGAACGTGCAGTTCTCGTCCGACGCTTCGCCGCGCTACGCGCTGCACTATGTCGTCTTCCGCGTGCGCGACCCCAACAGCGGGCGCACGCTGCACGTCGCGCAGGTCGGCCTGGGGGACACGGCGACGGGAACCTTCACGAGCGCGGAGCGCCTCGCGACGCTGCGCGAAATCGACGAGCCGCGGTTCGGATTCGAGGTGACGGCGGGCGATTGGCTGCTGGCGTCGACGAGCGAGGGCTATCGCCTGCGGGGCGAGGCGGGCAGCACGCGCTTCGACCTGCTGCTGCGAGACGCCGGCAGGCCGATGCTGCACGACGGCGACGGCATCGTGGACTTTGGCGAGGCGGGGCAGTCGGCCTATTACACCAGGCCCCGACTGGAAACGGAGGGGACGGTGGCGGCGGGCGGCGGCGAGGCGTCGCCGGTGCGCGGGCTGGGCTGGCTGGACAAGCAGTGGGGCGACTTCTCGCCGGTGGCGGTGCACTGGGACTGGGCGAGCGTGCAGCTGCGCGACGGACGCAGCCTGATGCTGACACGCCTGGAGACGGCGGACGGGCGGCCGGTTCAAACCTATGGCAGCTTCATGCAGAGCCCGGACGGCGAGACGCGGCACTTGACCGCGAGCGACTTCCACTTCGCGCCCCAGGCCGACTCGCCGACATGGCAAAGCCCAGCGACGGGGGCGCTGTATGCGACGGAGTGGGAGGTGGCGTATCCGGCGGAGGGTATTTGGCTCGTGCTGCGGCCGCTGGTGCAAGCGTCGGAGTTTCGGAGCGGCACGCTCGGCGTGACGTATTGGGAGGCGGGCATGACGGCCCACGATCTGCGTGGCGGCGCGCCATCGGCGGAGCCGATCGGCCAGGGGTTCGTCGAGCTCACGGGGCGGGCGCCATCGCCGTTCACCGGCCGCTAGCGGCTATGCGGTGGCGTGACCGTCGCGCTCGCGGTCGATGCGCTCGGCCAGGTCGATGCCGCGCACCGTCGGCTGGTAGGCGTGCAGGGCGTAGCGGTTGTCGCCAACGCGCTCGGCCAGCCCGCCGGCGAGCAGCGCGCGGAGGGCGGTTTCGCCAAGATACGGCACGAGGTCGAGCGCGTGGTCCGGCACGGGCGAGCGCCGCGTCTTGAACTCGCTGACCAGTTTGCGGAGCAGCTCGACGGGATAGCGGCGCACCTCGCGCGCCAACTCGTTCGTCGGCCCCAACCCGGCGATCAGCTCCTCGGCCTCGGCGTAGGCGCCCGGCGATTTGGCGGCGGCCGGCCGCGAGGACTTTGGCTTGCTGGGCACGATCATGCTCCTTTCGGTTACCGCCCCACCTGCTGGCGAAGCCGAACGGCGAGCTCACGGCAGATCTGGTTGACCACGTCCGGTCCACGATAAACGAATGCGGTGTAAAGCTGAACGGTGTCGGCGCCGGCTTGCAGCGCGCGGAAGGCGTCGTCGCCTGTGGCGATGCCGCCGGAGGCGTTGATGACGAAGCCGGGGCCCGCCTCGCGCCGGAGCTCCGGAACGATGCGGAGCATGTCGGGCAGGATGGCGCGCCCGCTGAGACCGCCCCGCTCAACGGCGAGCGACGGCGACTCGCGCGGCACGGTGTTGATGGCGGTGACGCCGGCGACGCCCGCGCGCAGGCAAACGCGCAACAGGCCGAGCACCGCATCGCGGCCACGGTCGTCGTCGTAGGGCGGCAGCTTCACGAACAGCGGCTTGGCGCGCGCGGCATTGAGCCGGTCGAGCAGTCCGCCCAGCGCGGCCGGCTCCTGGAAGCGCCGCACGCCGGCGGTGTTGGGCGACGAGATGTTCACCTCGGTCGCCTCCACCAGCGGCTCGAGGGCGCGCAGACAGGCGACGGCCTCGTCTTCTTCCAGGGCGGCGATGCTCACGAACACCTTGGCGGGGCGGTCGCCCAGGTTCCGTAAGCGCGTGACGGCGGCCTGCAGGCCCTCGCTGGGAAAGCCCATGCTGTTGAGCAGCGACTCGCGCTCGGGGAGGCGCAGCAAGCGCGGGCGGGCGTTGCCGGGGCGGGGGTGATAGGTGACGGTGCCGCCGATGACGTAGCCGAAGCCGAGGTGCCCCAGCGCGGCGAGGTAGGCGCATTGCTTGTCGAGGCCGGCGGCGAGGCCGATGGGGTTGCGGAGGTTGATGCCGGCGACCGAGCGGGGCAGCGTCGCGTCGTCCACGCGAAGGGTGGCGCCATAGGCACGCCAAAGGGGCGCGCAGGCCAACGTCCGCTCGGCGAGGCGTTGGGCGCGCTCGGGCGGCAAACGGAACAGCACGGGGCGGACGAGGCGCTGATACCAGGGAAACCGGCGGGACACGCGGGCGGGCGCTGACGCTTCCACGGCGGGAGACCTCCGCGTTGGCGGTGGAGGGCGGGAGGTGCGGGACGGTCTAGGCTTCGACCTTGGCGATGCGGTAGCGGCGCTCGCCACGGGGGGCGACCACGACGACCTCATCGCCCTGGGAGCGGCCCATCACGGCCTTGCCGACGGGTGAGTTGGTGGAGATCTTGCCCTTCGACGGGTCGGCCTCGTTCGAGTCGACGAGGGTGTAGGTGACGTCGGAGTTGCCGGTGAGGTCGCGGAGGATGACCTTCATGCCGACGCGGACGGTGCGCGACCGAGCGGGGCCGTTGTTGCCGTTGGCGTCGGCGACGACGGCGCGGCGCAGCATGTCCTCGATCTCGCGGATGCGGCCCTCGGCGGCGCCTTGACGCTCGCGGGCGGCGTGATAGGGGGCGTTCTCGCGCAGGTCCTTGTCGGCGGCGGCGGCGCGGATGGCCTCGGCGATCTCGCCGCGCTGGCCCTTCAGCTCTTGCAGTTCCACCTGGAGCGCCTCGAAGCCGGTGGCGGTCATGGTGATGGTTTCGACGCTGGGGCGCTGCTGGCCGGTGGGGGCCTTGACGGTGGAGCGCGGGATTTTGACGTGCGGGGCCAGGCTGTGCTCGTTGAGATTTCGCTTCTTCAGGTAGACGAGAAAGTCCTTCAACGCGGTGAGGCGGGCGGCGGTGTCGCCGCCGGCGCGGACGACATCCTCGGCGTAGGCGGCGATTTCGGGTGGGGCGAGATGCGTGACCTCGCGGTCGGCGCCGAGGCTGCGACCGAAGCGGTGTAGCTCTTGATGCGCCTGCGAGGGGATGTTCGACGCGACGGCTGACAGGTACTGGGTGATCGCTTCGGTGAGCGTCACGGAGGCCTCTGGCTGGAAACGAAGCAATGCATTCTCACGTAACATCTGGTAAGGGGATTCTAGGCGAGCCGTCGCGGGAGTGTCAAACGCCATCCGGCGCGGATTCCGGTGTGTATGGTTGAGGACATCCGCCTTTTGATTTTCGAGACCCGGTTGCGCTAACCTTGGACTCATTACCCGAGCGCAACGGGAAGGGCTGAGGGAGCCGTGGGAACATCCAATAACAAACGGATCGGCAACGCGTTTGTCTATCTCATCATCATCGTCGCCACTCTGACGATTCTTTTCACGCTCTTCAGCTCCGGAGACAGCTCGGAGCAGGTGTCGTTGACGCGCGTGCTGGAGATGGCGCAGAACAAGGAGATCCAGCGGATCGAGGTGGATGGCGATAAGCTGACCATCACGCCGGTGGGCCGGCCCAACCAGAAGCTGATCGCGACGAAGGAGCCGGGCACGAGCGTGTTCGACGTGCTGGCCTCGGAGGGCATACAGCCGGCGCAATCGGGCATCGTGATCAACGTGAAGAACACGAGCAGCTTCGGCAACATCCTCTCGGTGCTGCTCCAGTTTTTGCCGCTCATCTTCTTCGGCGCCATTCTGTTGTTCATGATGCGGCAGGCACAAGGGTCCAACAACCAGACGATGGGCTTCGGCCGCAGCAAGGCGCGCATGTTCACCGGGGCGCTTCCTACCGTGACGTTCGCGGACGTGGCGGGCGTCGAGGAGTCGAAGCAAGAGCTGCAAGAGGTCGTCGAGTTCTTGAAGTACCCGGAGCGCTTCCTGGCGCTGGGCGCGCACATACCGAAGGGCGTGCTGATGGTGGGGCCGCCCGGCACCGGCAAGACGCTGCTGTCGCGGGCGGTGGCCGGCGAGGCGGGCGTGCCGTTCTTCTCCATTTCCGGCTCGGAGTTCGTGGAGATGTTCGTCGGCGTGGGCGCCTCGCGCGTGCGTGACCTGTTCGGCCAGGCGAAGCGGAATTCGCCCTGCATCGTGTTCATCGACGAGATCGACGCCGTGGGCCGGCACCGCGGGGCGGGGCTTGGCGGCGGCCACGACGAGCGCGAGCAGACGCTGAACCAGATACTCGTCGAGATGGACGGCTTCGACACGAACACCAATGTAATCGTGATCGCGGCCACCAACCGGCCCGACATCTTGGACCCGGCGCTGCTGCGGCCGGGGCGCTTCGACCGCCGCGTGGTGCTGGACCAGCCCGACATCAATGGGCGCATCGCCATTCTGAAGGTGCACGCGAAGGGCAAGCCGCTGACGGACGACGTGAACCTGGAGGAGGTCGCGCGGCAGACGCCGGGCTTCTCGGGCGCGGACCTGGCGAACCTGGTGAACGAGGCCGCGATTCTGGGGGCGCGACGGGGCAAGAAGGTGATTGGCTTCGAGGAGTTCACGGAGTCGATCGACCGGGTGCTGATGGGCCCGGAGCGGCGCGCACGGGTGATTAGCCGGCGCGAGAAGGAGATCGTGGCCTACCACGAGGGCGGGCACGCCTTGGTGGGCCACATGCTGCCGAACGCGGACCCGATCGCGAAGGTGTCGGTGATCTCCCGCGGGATGGCGGCCGGTTACACGAAGTCGCTGCCCGAGAACGACCATATGTTCCACTCGCGCCCGCAGTTCATGGACCGCCTTGCGATGGCGCTGGGCGGCCGGGTCGCGGAGGAGATCACGTTCGGCCAGGTGACGACGGGCGCCGCGAACGACCTGGAGCATGTGACGGCGATGGCACGGGCGATGGTGACGCGCTATGGCATGAGCGACAAGCTGGGGCCGCGCACGTTCGGCAAGAAGGAGGAGCTCGTGTTCCTGGGCCGGGAGATCTCGGAGCAGCGCGACTACAGCGAGCGCGTGGCCCAGGAGATCGACGACGAGGTGCACGGCATCATTCTGGAGGCCTACGGCACGGCGAAGCGGATACTGACAGAGAACTACGCCAAGCTGACGCAGATCGCGCGGTACCTCATCGACCACGAGACGGTGGAAGGCCCGGCGCTGAAGGAGCTGTTCGAGTCCGCCGCGCCACCGCTGGACGGCGCCGCCGTGCCGGTGCCCGCGTAGCCCAGGCGGGGACCAACCGAGCATGCGAAGAAAGAAAGGGCCCGCTCGTTTTCGAGCGGGCCCTTTCGCATCGTGGCGGCCGGCGGTGGCTACTCGAGGAAGGCGTTGACGGCGGCGGCGAACTCGACCGGCTTGCCCTGGGGGACGAAGTGGGTGCCACCGGGGATGACGGTGAACTTCGCGCCGGGGATACGCGCGGCGATGTCGCGGCCCATGGACTGCGGGAACATGGCGTTGCCGTGCTCACCCCAGCACACGAGCGTGGGCACCTTGATGTGGGGGAGCCGCCGGCCAAGGTGGTAGCGGCTCCGCATCGCGGGGTCGTGGAGGTGGTGGGTGATTTGCCGGTACGACGCCTCGGCGTTGGGCGTGTTGACGTTGCGCCAGGCGTATTCGACCTGCTCCTCGACGTCCTCGGGCCGGAATTGGTTGCCGATCTGCTGGCGGACCTGTTCCTTGTTGGGCATCGAGAAGTTGGCGACGGCGGCGGGCGGCTCGGCGTTCATGCCGGCGATGTCGTCGAGCACCAGCTTGTTGATGCGCTCCGGGCTCTCGTAGGCGAGCGTCGCCGCGATCCAGCCGCCGAGCGAGTGGCCGATGACGTTGGTCTTGGCGTAGCCGAAAGTGTCTTGCAGCTCGCGGACGAAGTCGACGAAGAACGAGATCGAGTATTCGAACGTCGGGCGGTCGGCTGCGCCCCAGCCGGCGTTGTCGAGCGCCATGATGTGCAGCTTGCTGGCGAGCCCGGCGCGAATAGACGGCAGCCAGCCCTCCGCACCGGAGGTGAAGCCGACGCCGTGAATACTGATGGTGGGCGTGCCTTGGCCCGCCTCCAGGAATCGTGCCCGGAAATCCTTGAGCTGGACGATCCGCTCCACGGCGTCCTTGGTCTTCGTCGTCATCGTGTCATGCTCCCTTGGTGGTGTCGCCTGTCGCGTGATCGTCTTCCTCGAGCGGCAAGTCACGGTAGTAAAGGCCCCACTTCCGCATCAGCGCCGTCACGCGGGGGTCCTGCAACCGCGATAGGTCATGCAAGAATCCCGCCAGGGCATGGGCGTGCAGCGTCTCCGGCGAGGCGACCCAACTCCCCTCGGACGGCACCGCGTAGAGCAACCCCGCCTGGTTCTTGGACCGTATCTCCATGCGCGAGCCGCCGGTGTCGTGCTTCACCGTGATGCCGTAGGCCATGGGCCCAACCTCCGTGTCGCTTCTCGCCGAACGGCGAGGCCGCCCCGAGGGACCGAACCGTCGCGGACGGGTGCGGGGCGATTATAGCCGAGGGGTCAGGGACATCGTCATCCCTTGCGTTCGGTGCCCACGGCCTGTAAGACTGCGCTGCGCGGTATTCGGGGCGCGTGCCGGCCCCCTGGCGCCGACGCCAATCGGAGGTGCGCAACGTGGACCTTCCCCGGGCCTTCGCCGACGCCATCATCCAACATGCCCGCGAGGACGACCCGAACGAGTGCTGCGGCGTGCTGGCGGGCAAGGACGGGGCCGTGGTGAAGCATTACCGCATGAGCAATGTGTCGCCCGAGGGCGAGCGACCCTACCGTTACAGCACGGACGGCAAGGAGCTGCTGAAGGTCATCAACGAGACGGATGACAATGGGTGGGAGATCCTGGCGTTCTACCATTCGCACACGCACAGCCCGGCGATGCCCTCGCAGGCGGACGTGCGGCTGGCGACCTGGCCGACGTCGTACTACATGATCGTGTCGTTGATGGACAAGGCCCGCCCGGCGATCCGCGCGTACCACATCATAGACGGCAAGGTCACCGAGGAGCCGGTGCGGATCGTGGCGTAGGCGCCGACGCGACGGCCTCCGTTGTAACGTCGCCGTAACCTCGGCGACATCGGGCCGCAACAGAGCGTCTACGCGCGCGCAACAGCCGGGGCGTAGCGTGGGGCGCACTCTAGACCGAAGGAGTGCCGCCCCATGCCTGCACGTTCAATTCGCAAGCTCACGTTAGTGCTGCTGGCCCTGTTGGTATCGCTCGCCGGGGCAACCGCCGTTTTCGCGGCGGACACCGACGGCGAGGCGACGCTGGCCGGCGACCCATCCGCAGACGTGAACATGGCCTGGACGCTGACCGCCGCGTTCCTCGTCTTCTTCATGCAAGCGGGGTTCGCCTTCCTGGGCGCCGGGCTCATCCGCGTCAAGCACACGGTGAACTATCTGAAGAAGTCGTTCATGGACTTCTGCATGACCGGCCTGTCGTTCTGGGCGTTTGGGTTCGCGCTCATGTTCGGCGGCTCCGCCATCGCGTCGGGCATGGGCGAGGGCAACGCGCTGGTCGGCTTCAGCGGGTTCTTCCTGGCCGGCGAGGCGTACGACGTGACCACGTCGATGTTCTGGCTGTTCGAAATGGTGTTCGCGGCGACGGCGGCCACCATCGTCGCGGGCATGGTGGCGGAGCGCATGCGGATCACCGCGTACCTCGCCTACAGCTTCGTGATCGGCGCCATCATCTATCCCATCTACGGCCACTGGGTGTGGGGAGGCGGCTGGCGGGCGGGGTTGCCATTCGGGTCCGGCGCCATCGACTTCGCGGGCTCGGGCGTGGTGCACGCTATCGGCGCGATGATTGGGCTCGCGGGCGCGAAGATGGTGGGGGCGCGCACGGGCAAGTTCGACGAGACGGGCAGGCCGCGCGCGATCAAGGGCCACAACGCGGGCTATGTCGTGTTCGGCACGTTCATCCTCTTCTTCGGCTGGTTCGGCTTCAACGCCGGCAGCACGGTCGCGGCCACGGAGCTCCGCATTTCCGTCATTGCGGTCAACACGTTCCTGGCGGGCGCGGCGGGGGCGGTCGCGGCGCTTTACATCGGCATCGCGCGCACGGGCAAGGCCGACATCTTGGCGGCGTGCAACGGCTCGCTCGCCGGCCTGGTAGGCATCACGGCGCCATGCGCGTTCGTGGCGCCGTGGGCGGCGGTGGTCATCGGCGTCCTCGCGGTGCCCATCCAGCAATCCGCCTCGTCGTTCATCGAGCGGAAACTGCGGATCGACGACGTCGTAGGCGCGTTCGGCGTCCATGGCGCGGCGGGCCTATGGGGCCTGCTGGCGGTCGGCATCTTCGCCGACGGTAGTTATGGCGGCGTGTCGGGCATGGTGGCGGGCGAGTTCGGCCAGATCGTTGCCCAGCTCATCAGCATGGCGACGGTGACGGCGTGGGGGCTTGGCATGGGCTTCGCGATGTTCTGGGTGCTCAAGAAGACCATGGGGCTGCGGGCCAGCCGCCAGGAGGAGATCGAGGGCCTGGACGTCGCGGAGCACGGCATCGAGGCCTACCCCGCCGACGAGCCAGCGGCGCCCGCGCGGGCGCGCGCATAGCCGGGTCGCGCGGTGCCTGTGGGGAGAGAGCCGGAGCGACACCTGGCCTCCTCTCCACAGGCGCTCGTCCGGCTGGAGGCCGTCCGCGGGCGGGCAAGGCGAGCGAGGAATTTACACAGCCGCAACACCAGCGCAACGAGGCCGCAACAGCCGGGGCGCAGAATGGGTGGCAAATCAAACAGCGGCGCGGCCGGCAAGGGCCGCCCCGGAGCGGGGGATGCGATGCCGACGGAAGCGATTCTTGGGATGGTTGCCTTCGGAGCCATGTTCACGATGTGGGTGGTGCTGCCCAGCAAGCTGCGCGCGCGGGCGGAACGGCGCTCCGAGATCGACTCGAACTAGTATCGCGGCCACGCGATGCGCGCATGATGAGGGGCTCCGGGCGTCGGGGTCCCTCGGCGTTTAAGGCTCCACCGCCTGGCCGCTGGGGTGTCGAGGCATGGGGCCGCGACGGCCCGCCCTGACGGAATGGCATGAGGCCGCGTTTTTCTCATCGGACGTCCCACGAAAAGTAGTTCGACGAACGAAGAGGAACTGGCACATGCGGATGAAGTGATGGTTGCTGGTGCTCGGCGCGACCGTCTTGCTCGTGGCCCTTTCCGTCACCGCGGCGTTCGCCGCCACGCCCGGCCAGCCGGCGCAAGAAGCGGCGGACGATGCCGCCCTGAGCGCGCACGCGGAACGGCCCTACATCGGTCTCGTCACGGTCGACCTCACGCGGCCCATCCGTCGCGTGCTGGGCGTGCCGGACGACGTGAACGGCATCGTGGTGGTGGCGAGGGCGCCCGGCAGCCCGGCGGCCGGCGCCGATTTGCAGCGGGCAGACGTGGCGATGTCGGCCAATGACGAGGCGCTGGAGTCGCCGCGCCACTTGGAAAGGATCGTCCGCGAGGTGGGTGTCGGCGGGGAGATCGTGTTGCAGGTGTGGCGCGACGACGCGACGCATGAGGTGACGCTGACGGTGGCCGCGATGCCGCGGCCGCAGGCGGCGCCGGCGTGGCTGCGGGAGGCGGTGCGGTTCGCGAAGCACCACCCGAACGCGATCGACGGTGAGATCCGCCACGTGGACGCGGAGAACGCGATCCACACGTTCGAGTTCACGCAGGGCGCGCTGGCGACGGTGACGAGCGATGCGATCACCATTCAGCCGAAAGCCGGTCCGGCCGTGATCCTGGCGCTGAACGACGGCACGGTGTTCTACAAGAATGGCGAGCGGGTGCGGCCGTCCGGCCTGGAGCCCGGCGAGCGGGTGCTGGCGGTGAGCATCGACGGCTCGGTGAAGGCCGTGCTGGCGGCGCCGTTTCACCAGCCGCTGCCGGACGTAGCCCTGTCGGCCGAGATGAAGGAGCGCTTGCAGGAGCTCAAGGAGCGACGCATCGAGCGACGCGAGCAGGCGCGCGAGGACCTGAAGCAGCTGAAGGAGCGCATGAAGGAGCTGCGTGAGAGCCGCGAGCGTGACGACGACGACGATGACGCGCCGGCTGGCGCCGCGGCCTAGATAGCCCATTCCGCCACACCGTTCCGTCGACCGGACGGCATGGCACGGCTCCCTCCCTGCGTCGTGAAGGCCCCGGTCACCAGGCTGGGGCCTTCACGCGTTCATGGGGATGGGGCGCCGCCGGCGCGGACGCGGAGCCGCCGCAGGTGCTCGATGAAGTCCGCCGCACCCAACTCGTGATCGAGGACGTGGTGAATCGCCGTCGCAAGGATGGTTTCGAGCTCCACGCCGAGGGCAGGGGCGATCCGCAGCCGCTGGACGGCGGGCCAGTCCTCGCGGGCGAAGAACCGCAGCACCTTGAGCGCGTCGAGCGACAGCGGCATGACGGTGCCCTGGGAAACGGCGCAACGGTCGCAGATAACGCCGCCGAGGAGCGGCGCGAAGCGGTGCTTGTCGGGCAGCACCTCGGTGTCGCACACGAGGCAGCGTTGCAGCTCGGGCAGGTAGCCGGAGTCCTCGAGCAGGCGCAGCTCGGCGTAGCGCACGGCCATGCTCGATTCGCACTTGTCCAGCGCACGGAGGGCGGACAGCAGCAGCTCGTAGGCGACGGGGTGCGGCGATGCCTCGGGCAGCAGGGCATCGGTGAGTTCCAGTAGGTAGAAGGCGGAGGCGAGGCGTTGCAGGTCGCCCTTGATGCCCCCGAAGCTCTCCAGCGATTCGGCGCCGGTGACCACGTCGTAACGGTGGCCCTGGGCCAACCCGAGCGACGCGCGGTTGAGGACGTCGACGTGGCCGCCAAGGCGGCTGGTGATGCGCCTGGCGCCGCGCACGGTGAACAGCAGCTTGCCACGCGAGGGCGTGAGGGCGGTGATGAGGCGGTCGGCCTCGCGCACGTCGAGGCTCCGCAGCACGATCGCCTCGGTCTTGTACGAGCGAGGCCGAAGCGGCATCCCTGGCGAGGTTACGGGCGTGGTCTGTTCCATGCGCTTGGGGTGAAATGGATTCTCCGACTAGCATACAATCCGCCGCGAAGTCCGCCATGGGGTGTTGTCATGATCGATCTGTCGTTGCGGCGTTGCGCGTGGGGCATGGGCGATGCGTTGATGGCGAAATACCACGACGAGGAATGGGGCCGGCCGCTGCACGACGACGGCAAGATCTTTGAGTTTCTGGTGTTGGAGTCGATGCAGGCGGGATTGTCGTGGCGCACGATCCTTTACAAGCGCGACAACTTCCGGCGCGCCTTCGCGGGCTTCGACCCACGGTTGGTGGCCGGGTTCGGCGAGGCCGACGTCGAGCGCCTGCTGGGGGACGCATCGATCATCCGCAACCGGGCGAAGATACTGGCGGCGATCAACAACGCGGGGCGGTTCTTGGAGACCCAGCCCGAGTTCGGCACGTTCGACGCGTATATTTGGCGCTTCACCGGCGGCGCGGTGCTGCGGTCGCACGACCCATCGCGCGCCACCTCGCCCGAGTCGGACGCGCTCGCCAAGGACTTGAAGCAGCGCGGCTACAAGTTCCTCGGCTCGACCGTCTGCTACGCGCACATGCAGGCGATGGGGATGGTGAACGACCACCTGCCGGGGTGCTTTCTCGCGTGAGCGAGGCGGGCCGGCGGCGGCCCGCCTCTCCTCGCGTCGCGCGCCCGCGCATGGGCACCACCTCGGCCGAGACGGTCAGCCCATGCCGGCGTCGCCCTCGTACTTCGCCGTCATCGGCTCCAGCGGGATGTCCGCCCACGAGTCGGCGTTCATGAACTCCAGCCAGCGGCGATAGAAGTTGCGCTGGTTGTTCTCGGAGATGTAGCGCTCCGACACGTCGCCCGGCCAGATGTCATGCCTGCCGGAATGGCCCGCGCCCATGGTGAGCAGCTGGCCGGTGCGGCGGGCGATGGGGCTGCGGCTCGACTCGGTGACCGAGCGCCAGTTGTCGATGTCGTCCTGCTCGTTCAGGCCGACGGGGCCGTTGTTGGCGGCGCCGCGCTGGCGCAGCACCCGCTTCAGCTCGTCGGGCATGCCCTTCTCCACCATCTCGAAGTGCCAGAACTCGGTCATCAGCGGGCCGCGCGGCAGCGCCAGGCGGAAGCCCAGCACCCCGTTCGGGAAGAGGCTGTGGTTGCCGAGCTGGATGTGGTTGGCGCGGTAGCTGCCCAGCCGGCGTTCCACCTCGTCATGCGTCTCGCCGTAGTAGCGCATGTAGAGCTCGGCATTGTCCTTGTACATGCGGACGCCGCGCGGCTCGTTGCCCTCGGTGACTTGGAAGGTGAACGAGTGGCCGTTGACGAAGACGTGATGGTTGGCGTTGGGGATCGCAAGCTGCATCGCCATCGTCCGCATCTTCTGGCCGAGGAATTTCTCCTTGACGTAGGCGCTGGAGTGGTGGCTGATGGGTACGTGGTAGTTGTCGGAGCAGTTGTCCACCGGCGTCTTCCAGTTCACGGGCTCCATCCACTTCGATGGACCGTAGGCGACCATGCCGGCGTCGGTGCGGTTGAACTGCGTGTCGAGATACCAGCGGGCGTCGCCCAGGTAGGCCTCCAGCGAGGGGGCTTCCTTGTCCCAGCAGGCGAAGATGAGGCCGGCGTAGGTCTCGCACCGCGCCTCGACGAGGCCGAGCTCCTCCTTGTTCAAGGCGCCGTAGTAGGCCTCCTGCTCGCCGGGGACGTATTCGAGGCGGCCATCGCTGCCGAAGGTCCAGCCGTGGTAGGTGCAGAGGAAGTTCTTGGCGTTGCCGTCGTCGGCGCGGACGACGCGGTTGCCGCGGTGCCGGCACATGTTGAGGAAGACGTGCACTTTGCCGCGCGCGTCGCGGGTGACGATGACGGGGTCCTCGCCCATGTAGGAGTGGAAGAAGTCGTTTTTGTTGGGCAGCAACGATTCGTGGGCGACCATCTGCCAGGCGCGGCCGAAGATCTTCTCCATCTCCTCGTCGTAGATGGCCTGCTCGATGAAGATGCGGCGGTCCAGCTTGCCGGTCCGAGGGTCGATGATCTCGTATTTGCGTTTCGCGACGACCATGGGTTATCTCCTGGCGGGCTCACTTGCGATGCAGGGTAGTCCGTTATACTTGCGGAATCAAGTGGCGAGGGGAGGGGCGGCGCGGCCCATACAATGCCGGACGGGTGCCGCCCGGTGGTTTACGCCGCGCCGAGCCTTGTCAAGGGCGTGGAGATGGCGTCATGGTGGACCGGCGCGATGGCCCGCGTATCCGCGTGATGGGCGGGGCCGGGTCCGGCAAGACCACGGTGCGAGGGACGCTGGCTGCCGCCCTGGGCGTGCCATTCCTCGAACTCGATAACGCCTTCTGGGTGGCGACGGTTCCGATGTATACGCGGGCGCGGTGGTCCTAGAACCGCTGCCAACCGAGGCCATCGAACAATCCCCGCAGGTAGGCATCTGGCCGGCGTGCTGCGCGTTGTCGTTGACGACACTGACGAGGCGCACGCCGACGGTGGGCATCGGTTTCCATCGCGGCTCGTCGAGCACGCGGTCGAGGTCCTCGGGCGCGAGGGTCGCGAGGTGGGCATTGGAGCGCGCGAGCACGGCCGCGTGGTAGGCCAGCAGGTCGTCGGCGGTCGACACCTTGAACGCGGCCACCTGCTCGGGCGTGTGGCCGTTGCCGGTGGCCTGGTCGTCCGGCGGCATGCCGAAGCGCCGGTGCCAGCCGCCGTGCGTCCATTCCTGGGGCTGGCCGGCGAGCTCGCTGAGGTGGTGGTCCTGCGTGCGCGTGAGGTGCCAGGCCAGCCAGGCGATGGAGTTGGTGGCGGGCGTCGGCATGTGGTTCAGCTTCTCGGCTGGCTGGTCGCGCATGACGCGCTCCAGCGTTTGGGCCGTGCGGTCGAGCGCATCGGCGATCAGCTCATGGCCTTGCACGGCTACCTCCTACACCGCGAGCCAGCCACGGCCCCTGAGCAAGCCGCGGAGGTACGCTATTTGTCCCGTGTGCTGGATGTTGTCCATGACGAACATCTGGATGCGGTGGTGCAGGGGCACGGTGCCATCGCCGCGGACGGCCGGCACCTGCCGCTCGGGGTCGTCGGGCCGCAAGGCGTCGAGGAGCGCGTCGGTGTGCCGGCGGACAGCTTTGTAGAAGTCGACGAGGGTCGCGACGTCGGGCGCGCGAAACACGGACACCTGCTCGGCGGTGTGGCCGGTGCCCCGGTCGGCGCGTTCGGCGGGCCGGCCGAACTTGGCATGCCAGCCCTCGTCGATGTAGCAATGCTCCTTGCCGGCCATCGAGGATACGTGGTTGCCTTGCGTGCGGCTCAAGTGCCACATCGTCCAGCCGATGGGGTTGGCGTCGGGGGCGATGCGGCGGTGCAGATCGTCGGGCGTGAGGCCGTCGAGCGCCGCGAACAGGATGGCCTCGTTGCGGTCCATCGTTTCCTTCACGAATCGCGCGAGCGTGAGCACGGGGGCCTCCGGCGCGGCGGTGCTAGGCTTGTCGCATGATACACGGGAGGCGCGTCCATCCGCCCGCGCGCTCGGTTATGATGGCCGCGTCCGTGCCTTTCCACGCCACCGGAGCGCGCATGGCGCCACGTCCAATCGAAGTCCAAGTGTACCCGGCATACGCCGCGTCGGTGAAGGGCGCGTGGCTGCGGAAGGTCGCGCGCGCCGGCTTGGCGGTGGGCGACCTGGACGGCGAGGCGGGGGCGGGCATCGTGATCGCCAACGATGAGACGCTGCGGCGGCTGAACCGTGACTTCAGGGGCGTCGACCAGGTGACCGACGTGCTATCGTTCGGCGACTCGCCGGGGGAGTGGGAGGGCGACGCGCCGCCGGCAGGGGCAACCGCCGCAGGGGTCGATTTCCCTGGACAACCGGAGGGAGCGCGGTCGCTGGGTGAGGTGATAATCTCGTATCCGCAGGCGGAGCGCCAGGCACGGGAGCGCGGCCTGCCGACCGAGCGCGAGCTGGCCTTGCTCGTCGTCCACGGCATGCTGCACCTCCTGGGTCACGACCACGCGGAGCCCGACGAGACGGCGACGATGCAACGCCTGGAGCGCGAAGCGCTGGCAAGGGTATTTCCGGAAAAGGGGCGTCCGTGACCTCGATCTCGGGGCAAGTGCTCTACCGCAAGTGGCGTCCGCCGCGGTTCTCGGACGTCGTCGGCCAGCATGCGGTCACGCAGACGTTGAGCCAGGCGGTGGCGAGCGGACGGATCGCGCACGCATATCTCTTTTGCGGGCCGCGCGGCACCGGCAAGACGAGCACGGCGCGCGTGCTGGCGAAGGCAATCAACTGCCTGAACCGGCCGCCGGGCTCCGGCGACCCGTGCGGCGCCTGCGCCGCGTGCAAGGCGATCGACCAGGGCGCGTTCGTCGACTTGATCGAGATCGACGCGGCGAGCAACCGCGGCATCGACGAGATGCGGAACCTGCGCGACAAGGTGCGTTTCGCGCCGACGAACGCGAAGGCGAAGGTCTACATCATCGACGAGGCGCACGCGCTCACCAACGATGCCTTCAACGCGTTCCTCAAGACGCTGGAGGAGCCGCCGCCCAACACGGTGTTCATCCTGGCGACGACGGAGGCTCAGAAGCTGCCGGCCACCATCGTCTCGCGCTGCCAGCGGTTCGACTTCCACCGTATCTCGACGGGCGACGTGGTGGAGCGCCTGGGGCAGATCAGCGGCGCGGAGGGCGTGAGCATCTCGCCCGAGGTGCTCCGCACGGTCGCGCGCGTCGCCGGGGGCAGCCTGCGCGACGCGACCAACTTGCTGGACCAGCTGATCGCGTCGTACGGCGCGCACGTCTCGCTGGAGCAGGTGCGCGAGCTGCTGGGCATCGGCGGCGAGGACCGCGCGCTGGCCCTGGCGAAGCACGTGCTGACCGGGAACACGGCGCAGGCGCTGGAGCTGGTGAACCAGAGCGGCGCCGACGGGCTGGACTTGCGGCCGCTGCACCGCATGACGGTGGAGTTTCTGCGGGCGGCGCTGCTCATCAAGACCGGGGTGAAGGACGCGCTGGACCTGTCGAAGGAGGCGCAGAACGAGATCGCCTTCGCGGCTTCGCGCGTGCCGTTGGAGCGCATCATGCGCGTGCTGCGCGTCTTCGGCCAGATGCCCATGCGCCACGACCAGCCGTCGCCGCTGCCGCTGGAGCTCGCCATCGTCGAACTGAGCCTGGAGCCGGAGCCCGCGCGCGCGCCGGAGGTCCCGCCGCCTCCCTCCGTCGCGCCGTCACGGCCGGCGGCGAGCGCGCAGCCGCAAGCGC